>JADLDG010000111.1 GCA_020846775.1 Nitrospirota bacterium | reverse complement strand
TGCTTAAAGGGGTATACTCAGATATGGGACGACTAAAGATCATTGATTTAAAGGCAAATGTGGAGGTCATTTAATAACCATGGATACCGGGATATGTCATTTTCCACACGAATCGGGACACAACCCCAATATCCTCGCTAACTCCTTTTCCCGAATATTGACCCAAGAACTCCCCGCATGATCTCACGGCCTACCTTGCTTCCAATGGCACGGGCTGCGCTTTTGGCCATTACCTCCACCAATGAGTCCGGCTTGCGTCCAGCCCTGTTGCCTCCGGATGAAGTTGGTTCTTGCCTGGCGGTGTTCAGAGCTGCATGTTCCGCACGTTTTTTCAGCATCTCATAAGCCGACTCACGGTCAACAGAATTTTCATAATGACCGTAAATAGCCGACCGGCGGATAACCATTTCCCTGACACCATTGTTGATGGGGCCAATTTGACTATGCGGCGGAAGGATGAATGCCCGTTCTACAATACCGGGGGCCCCCTTTTCATCGAGCATGGATACCAGCGCCTCGCCCACACCCAGTTCAGTTATTGCAGCTGTTACGTCAAGCCCGGGATTGCTCCGGAATGTCTCTGCAGCAGCCCTCACTGCCTTCTGATCCCGTGGGGTAAATGCACGCAGGGCATGCTGGACACGGTTGCCGAGTTGTCCGAGTACCTTGTCCGGTAGATCAAGGGGGTTCTGACTGATGAAGTAAACCCCTACACCTTTTGAACGTATCAGTCTAACCACCTGTTCGATCTTATCCTGCAACACCGACGGCGCATCTTCAAACAGGAGATGGGCCTCATCAAAGAAGAAAACCAGTTTGGGTTTTTCCAGATCTCCAACCTCGGGGAGCTGCTCGAACAGTTCGGAAAGGAGCCATAGTAAAAAGGTTGCATACATCTTTGGTGACTGCATCAATTTATCAGCGGCGAGAATATTGATTATGCCTTTGCCATCAGTGTCCGTCTGTATCAAATCGTCAAGGTTCAGTGCAGGCTCTCCAAAAAGCCTGTCGCCGCTTTGCTCTTCCAGGGCCATCAGACCTCGCTGTACCGCACCAATGCTGGCCGTTGAGACCCTTCCATAACTGGTAGTGAACTCGCCGGCATTATCTCCGACATACTGAACCATTGAACGCAGATCTTTAAGATCCAGCAGGAGCATGCCGTTGTCATCAGCTATCTTATATACCATCGAAAGTATACTGCTCTGGGTTTCATTGAGGTTCAGCAGCCGGCTGAAGAGGAGCGGCCCCATCTCTGAGACGGTGGTTCTTACAGGATGCCCCTGTACTCCGAATACATCCCAGAATATCACCGGGGAGGCGTAATAACTGAAACCTGTCAACCCGAGCTGCTTAACCCGTTCCACGATCTTTGGCTTTTCTGTCCCCGGCTGGCTTATACCTGAGAGGTCCCCCTTGATGTCAGCCATGAAAACAGGAACTCCTGCCCTGCTGAAGTTCTCAGCCATTACCTGAAGTGTAACTGTTTTTCCGGTTCCTGTGGCCCCTGCAATGAGACCGTGCCGGTTGGCCATCTTAGGGAGGAGGAACAGATCCCTGTTTCCTCTGGCTATCAATATAGGCTCTGACATATCAGTGTTCACCTCTTTTTTAAATTGTAATCTTGAACAATCTTGATGCGTTGCTCATTACAGCCCTTCCCAGCTCTTCCAGTGAGATACCTTTTACCTCTGCAATCTTTTCTGCCACCTGTCTGACATACGCTGGTTCGTTCCTCTTCCCTCTGTAGGGGACCGGGGTCAGAAAGGGTGCATCTGTCTCAATCAGTATCCTGTTGATTGGAATTGCCTTCACGATGTCGAGTATATTACGGGCATTTTTAAATGTGATTACTCCGGAGAAAGAAATGTAGAGTCCCATCTCCATCGCCTTTTCTGCCATCTCCATGCCGCCTGAGAAGCAATGCAATACTCCGCCGGTTGTCCCGACACTTTCTTCCTTCAGGATTTGAAGAGTGTCGTCCTGTGCCTCCCGGCTGTGGACGATAACAGGGAGTCCAAGGGATTTCGCCAGGTTTATCTCAAGCCTGAAGTGGTCCTGCTGGATTTTGGCCTCGGAATGCATGTAGTGGTAATCAAGACCTGTCTCTCCAAGGGCTACTACCTTTTTGTTTGATGCAAGCTCTTTAATAGTATCAGATATTTTGTCAGTATTTGTGATCTCTTTTACGTCATGAGGGTGAATACCAACGGCGGCGTAGATGTTGTCGTGTTGTTCTGCGACGGCGATTGCCTGCCTGCTGTCTTCTATGTCAGTGCCGATCGTTATCAGATGAGAGATACCGGCATCAATTGCACGTTGTATTACGGTTGGCCTGTCAGCCTCGTAGTCAGGCATGGTCAGGTGGCAGTGGGTGTCTATTAGCATATGCTGACCTACTTGACAACTGCTCCAGGCTGTATATCCTGACCCGGCTGCAGTAATGTCAGTGTGTCTCCGCTGCTTGCCGCCAGCACCATCCCCTGTGACTCTATGCCCATAAGCTTTGCAGGTTTAAGGTTTGCCACTATGACAACACTCTTCCCCACGATCTCTTCCGGCTTGTAATGTAATGCTATGCCTGCAACCAACTGTCTCTTTTCATCTCCAATATCTATCATCAGTTTAATAAGTTTCTTTGAATTCGGGACGCCTTCTGCACTGATTATCTTTCCCACCCTGAGTTTGATCTTTGCAAAATCTTCAATAGAGATGGTATCACTGACTACCGGTTTTTCTACTGCAGTTTCTTTTATCTCATCCATTATCTTTGACCCCTCACTTTTAATTTCAGTATCTATCCTCGGAAATAATACCCTTCCCTTTTTGACACGCAGTCCTGACTTAAGGCCGCACCATTTACTTGACGAATCAAGGCTGACTGATTCAATATCTTCCTCTATACCGAGCTGATGCCACATCTCTTTAGCCGTCTCAGGCATATAAGGGAAAATGTGCAGGGTGATTATGCGCAGCACCTCTGCCGAATTATAGAGGACTGTAGCAAGACGCTCCCTCTTTGATGCATACTTAGCCAGTGTCCAGGGTGCAGATTCATCAATATATCTGTTGGCTGAGCCTATCACCTCCCATAAAGCATTTAAGACCTTGTTGTACTCAAGCCTCTCCATGAAGCCGGCGACCTTAACGGAAAGACCTTCTGCGGAGCCTCTGATAGTCATGTCCTGAGAAGTTGCAGATGCAGATGCTGAAGGCGATGGAATCGTCCCGTCACAATATTTTTCTATCATTGATATAGTCCTGTTCAGGAGATTTCCAAGGTCATTTGCAAGGTCGCTGTTGATCCTTCTTATCATTGCATCCTTCGAGAAATCACCGTCAAGTCCGAACGTTACCTCACGCATGAGGAAATATCTGAACTGGTCAACTCCAAACTCCCGTATAATGTCAACGGGATTAACCACGTTCCCGCGGCTCTTTGACATCTTCTCACCCTCTACAGTCCACCATCCATGTGCAAAGATGGTCTTTGGAAGTTCGGCACCCAGTGCCTTCAGCATTGTGGACCAGTATACAGAGTGAGTGGTGAGTATGTCCTTGCCAATGAGGTGGAAGTCAGCAGGCCACCACTTCGTGAATCTGTCCATATCAGAGAGATAACCTGGCACAGATATATAGTTTACAAGGGCATCAAACCAGACATATGTCACGTATTCATTATCGAACGGGAGGGGTATCCCCCATGACAGCCGTGCCTTTGGTCTTGATATGCAGAGGTCTCCAAGCTGGTTTTGAAGGAAACCCAGCACTTCATTCCTTCTCGATACCGGCTGGATATAATCAGGATGGTTGTTTATATAGTCTGTAAGCCACGCCTGGTATCTTCCCATACGGAAGAAATAGTTGCTCTCGGAGATCTTTTCAACACCCCTGCCGCACTCAGGACATTTCCCATCTGCAAGGTCCTTCTCTGTCCAGAAACGTTCATCAGGAAGGCAATACCAACCCTCATAGGTGTCTTTATATATATCACCTTTTTTGAACAGGAGATCTAAAGCCCCCTGTACAACCCTTATGTGCCTTTCCTCTGTTGTACGTATAAAGTCGTCGTTTGATATGTGAAGCGACTTCCAGAGTTCACTGAATCTTACAACAAGTTCATCTACATATGACTCAGGAGATTTACCGTGTCGTGCCGCAGCCTCCTGTACTTTCTGTCCGTGCTCATCGGTCCCTGTAAGGAACATGACTTCATGACCACACATCCTATAGTACCTTGCAAGGACATCAGCGGCCACTGTAGTGTATGCATGACCTATGTGCGGTACATCGTTGACATAATAGATAGGAGTCGTTATGAATTTACCTTTTGTCATTCTTGCTTCCCTGTTCATAGGCGATACAGCACATAAGCCTTCCACACATCCCGGATATCTTGACGGGATTGATCACGATGCCCTGCTCCCTTGCCATTTTTATAGATACAGTGGTGAATTCTTTCAGGAATGTAGCGCAGCACAAAGGGCGTCCGCATGTGCCAAAACCGCTTATCATCCTTGCCTCATCCCTGATCCCTACCTGTCTTAATTCAATGCGTGCATTGAATTTATAAGCAAGATCCTTAACCAGTTCCCTGAAGTCTATTCGTGTGTCAGCAGAAAAGTAGAAAGATATCCTGCTTTCATTGAATGAAAATTCAACGTCTATCAGTTTCATCTGGAGTCTTCTGTCCGATATGCGCTCATTACAGTATGAAAAGGCCTCCTGTTCCATCTTTGAATGGGATTCAAGTTTTTGTAAGTCATCACTGACAGCCGTACGTAATATCTTTTTGAGTGGTTTATTGTTGAGCACTTTCAGGACATATCTTGGCGGCGACACTACGCGTCCAATCTCTTCTCCATATTCTCCTTCTGTAACAACATAGTCACCTACACGGGCGATAATATCCTGAGGATCAAAGTGCACTATAACTCCACGGTCCCTGCTTCTGATACCGACTATCTTTATACCTTCTTTCAACGGTGCTGTTTCTATATTATTGTTTTCTTCCATTTGTTGCTCCCGCAAGGTTTGACGGTTCTGCTTTATACGGATATTCCGTCAGCAATTTTATTGCCCAGCACATCCAGGGCAAGTTGTCTGTTCATATTCCTCTCCTGTCCCTTATAAACGGACTTTACCATTCCCATTATATCAAGCAGCCTCTCCAGGCTCATCCTGTTTTTTAAATCCGTCAGGATTCTGCTCACGTCTTTGTTGATGATGAGGCCGGAGTCTCCATTTTCCTTCAATATGAGCATGTCTCTCAGGCAGGTTATGATCCAAAAGAGGACATTGTAAAAGGAGTCGTCGTCTTTTGAATATTTTTCTGATAACTCAAATACGGCACCTCTGCTTTCCCTGTTCGTTGTGAATATCCCGTTTAAAATGTGAAGCCGTATCTGCTGGATATCTTCTGATGCTAAGGATATTGCCTTGCCGGGACTTCCATCTGACATGCAGGAAACAAAATCAGCCTGTACTTCTTCAATACCCATCTTATCCATTAAAATGCCGGCAATAATGTCAGGAGGAATTTGACTGAACGAGATCTTCTGACATCTTGACAGGATGGTTTGAAGTAACATGTCAGGGCTTGAACTTATGAGGATTATAACTGTGTTTGCAGGCGGTTCTTCAAGGGTCTTAAGAAAGGCATTGGATGAAGAGAGGTTAAATCTTTCAGCCCCATTCACTATTATCACCCGTTTTTTTGCCTCGAGTGGTTTATATACCATCCCGTTTATTAAATCCCTTATTGCAGCGATCTTGATATCGCCGCTATCCTGGTCAAGTAATGTAAAGTCAGGATGTATCCCTGATGAGATCTTTCTGCATGAAATACATTGACCGCAGGCATCGCCTTTGTCTTCAGTACAATTCATTGCCATTGCAAAAGTCATTGCCGCAAGCTTCTTGCCAACACCCTCCGGTCCATGGAAGATGTACGCATGAGCTGCATGGTCAGTTGCTATTGCCCGTTTAAGTATATTTATTGCCCTTTCCTGGCCTCTGATCTCTTTAAAACCCATTATTGAAATTTCCCTGTCTTCTCCATCAGTCCAACTATTTCCTCATGCACCTCTTCTTTTTCCCTGTCTGACCGGACTACATATAACCGGTCAGGATTTTCTGCGGCCCATTTGAGATAGCCTTCCCTTACCCTCTGATGAAAATCCATGGCCTCCTTCTCAATCCTGTCTTCTTCCCTCATATTCTTCTGATTTCGTGACCTTGCTCGCCTTAATCCTTCTTCAGGGTCTATATCCAACACAAAGGTTAAGTGAGGTGAGAGTTTTCCAGTTGCAAATCTGTTAATAGACTTGATCATGTGCATGTCTAAACCTCTTACGAGAGATTGATAAACAAAGGTGGAATCAGAGAATCTGTCACAAACAATTATCTTACCATCATCTAATGCGGGTCTGATTACTTCATTTACATGCTGCGCCCTGCTTGCAAGATATAAAAGGACTTCGGTATGAGGATGCATATTGCTGAAATCAGTGGAAAGCAGAATCTCCCGGACAGCCTCGCTGATAGCTGTGCCGCCCGGCTCTCTGGTCATCAATACACGGTATCCTTTTCCCTCGAGATATTGGACCAGGAGTTTTGCCTGGGTCGTCTTGCCGCACCCTTCTATGCCTTCAAATGTTATAAATTTCCCCTCCATTTGACCATGATAACGTATGATCAGATAAATATCAAACGGTTGACGCTGAAAAATGAGGGTGCCAATCGCCACGAAGTAAATACAGCGGGTCGTAAGTTGGCAAGCGTGTCCATGGTTTCTTCTATAAATTGCTTGATACTATCAGCCCTTATATTGTATTATGTCGTAATATAATGAAAGGTCAACTAAAGAGATATTTCATCACCGGTCTTTTAGTCATTACACCTATCTGGGGTACGTATCTCGTATTATCAACGCTCCTCAGATTCCTTGAAGGCTTTCTCGGCGACTCCCTCAAAGGGATTGGTAAGTACTATATCCCGGGAATGGGGATTATAACGCTCGTTATCCTGATCTTTCTGGTCGGGGTGCTGACAACCAATTTTATCGGGAAAAAGGTGATGAACCTGTCGGAGCGGGCGATGAACAGGGTACCGCTGGTCAGGAGCATTTATACTGTATTCAAGCATATTGTTGACACCTTATCGCTTCAGGGGAAGGAGCATTTTAACCGCGTTGTCATTGTAGAATTTCCGAGGGATGGTGTCTATTCCCTGGGTTTTATCACAGGTGTGACCCGCGGTGAAGTCCAGAATTTAACTACGGAGACTGTGGTTAATGTCTTTATTCCTACTACACCTAATCCAACAACAGGATATTTTATATTTGTACCTGAAAACAAGGTAACACCGCTTAGCATGGGTGTGGAGGATGCGATGAAGATGCTGATCTCAGGTGGGCTTTACACGCCTCCTCACCTGAAAGACGCGAAACAGCACAAGGGACCGGAGGGATTTTCTTCAACAAAGGCAGGGGATTCCAAAGAGGCCGGGGTTAAGGTCTGACTATGAGCAAGAATTTAGCAACTATTATACTGGCAGCAGGGCTTGGTAAGAGGATGAAATCCGGTCTTGCCAAGGTACTCCATCCTGTATCGGGAAAGCCGATGTTCCTCTACCCTGTCAGTGTTGCTGAAGGGTTGCATTCAGAAAAAATTATAGTGGTAGTGGGTCATCAGGCTGACACGGTAAAGGATGCCCTGGCCGGAACGGATGTGGAGATTGTCTTGCAGATACGGCAGGATGGTACTGCCGATGCAGTAAAAACAGGAATGGATTCTCTGAAAGATTATAAAGGGACAGTTCTTATTTTGTGCGGCGATGTCCCTCTTATAACACCTGAGACTGTCAAAGGTCTCCTTGTCATGCATGAGAAGGAGGGGTCATCCTTGACAGTGCTTACGACAGATGTGGAAGACCCGTCAGGTTACGGGAGGATTGTCCGAAGACCTGATGGTTCTATTGCACGGATAGTTGAGGACAGGGATGCGGATGACGACATTAAGCAGATCAGAGAGGTAAATACCGGTATTTATGCCTTTGACAGCACCCTCTTATCCTCGGTTATATATGAGATCAGGTCAGAGAATTCCCAGAAAGAGTTCTATCTCACTGACAGTATCGAAATAGGCCTTAAAAAAGGACTTAAAGTCTCTGCCTATAAAACGAATGACTCACAAGAGGTGATGGGGATTAACAGCCGGATTGAACTTGCCAGGGCAGAAGGCATAATGAGGAGGCGGATTAATAACAGGCATATGCTGAATGGTATTACTTTTATCAACGCGGATAACTCATATATTGATACCGATGTCAGCATAGGACAGGATGTGACGATCTATCCCGGCACAGTAATCCAGGGTAATACGTCAATAGGAGACGGGAGCGTAATCTTCTCAAATAACACGATTGTGAACAGCCGCATAGGGTCCGGTGTGTTATTAAAAGATTCCTGTGTTATTGAAGAAAGTATTGTTGGTGACAATGCCCAGGTTGGACCCTTTGCGCATTTAAGACCGGGATGCACCCTGGAGAAGAATGTCAGGGTTGGGAATTATGTTGAACTCAAGAAGACTGTTATGGGAGATGGTTCCAAGGCCAATCACCTCACCTATCTTGGTGATTCAGAGATTGGAAGTGGTGTTAATATCGGCGCTGGGACAATAACCTGCAACTATGACGGAAAGAATAAGTACAAGACGATCATTGGAGACCGGGTATTCATTGGAAGTGATGTTCAGCTTATAGCCCCTGTTGAGGTTGGAGAAGGGGCCTTTGTAGCCGCAGGTTCAACTGTTACAAAAGATGTCCCGCCCGGCGCCCTTGCCATTAGTCGTGTTGAGCAGGAGAACAGAGAAGGCTGGGTGGAGGAGAGGAAAAAGAAGAGTAAAAAAAGCAATGAGCATTAAGAAGCAATGAGTACTTGGCAATGAGCAATGAGTGCATAAAGATGAATCAGGAGGGGTGATATGTGCGGGATAATTGGGTACATCGGCAATCAGAATGTAGTGCCTATCCTTATTGAAGGCCTTAAAAGGCTTGAGTACAGGGGGTATGACTCGGCGGGTATTGCGTTTATCCAGGATGGCAAGATTGATGTGCGCAGGTGTGTCGGCAAACTCATAAATCTTGAGATTGCTTTATCCGGACAGAAGTTGTACAGCACAATTGGCATCGGACATACGAGATGGGCGACTCATGGACGCCCATCAGAAGAGAATGCGCATCCTCACAGGGTGGGAAATATTGTAGTTGTACATAACGGGATTATCGAGAATTATGCTCAACTCAAGAAAGATCTTATCGCTGAAGGTTGTCACTTTTCCTCAGAAACAGATACGGAAGTCATTGCCCACCTGATAGACAGGCAGGTAAAAAAGGGTCTTTCACTGGTTCAGGCAGTGCAGGAGTCTGTCATGGAGATAAAGGGGGCGTATGCGATTGCTGCATTTCGCCAGGAAGAACCTGAGATTCTTGTTGGCGCCAGGAATGGTTGTCCGTTAGTGGCAGGATTGAGTCAGGGCGGGGCATTTCTGGCATCCGACATACCTGCAATCCTAAGCCATACAAGGGATGTGATATTTTTAGATGACAGGGAGATTATCACCCTTACCCCTGAAGGTATTCAGATTATGGATATTGACGGCAATCCAATTGAAAAAGAATTGTCCAGGGTGATGTGGAATCCAGTTATGGCTGAGAAGGGCGGCTATAAGCACTTTATGCTTAAAGAGATATACGAACAATCCAGGGCGATTACGGATACTATACGCGGCAGGGTGTCCCATGACACCGGTGATGTGTACCTGGATGAAGTCGGAATGTCAGTATCTGATATTCAAAAGCTCAGCCGCATTTATATCGTAGCATGCGGAACATCATGGCATGCGGCGCTTGTTGGGAAGTTCATGATAGAGGAGATGGCAAGGATACCTGTTGAGGTAGATGTCGCGTCTGAGTTCAGATACCGCGATCCTATAATAGATGAAAATAGTCTGCTCATCGCTATTACTCAGTCAGGGGAAACTGCAGACACACTGGCTGCTATTCGCGAGGCAAGGGGTAAAAAGGGCAAGGCATTCGTAATCTGTAATGTTGTCGGGAGTACGGCAGCAAGGGAATCAAACGGAGTAATATATACACATGCCGGCCCGGAAATAGGCGTTGCCGCAACCAAGACATTCACAACACAGCTTGTGGCCCTCTATTTATTTGCCCTGTATCTTGGCCGTACAAAGGGTATGGTGTCTCAGGATGAAGGGATTCGCCGATTGGACCTCTTGTCCCGGTTGCCCAACCTTGCAGAGAAACTGCTGGAGAAGAATGACCAGATCGAGGAGATAGCCAGGGCATATTTTAATTACAAGGATTTTTTATATCTTGGGCGGGGGCCTGACTATCCGATAGCGCTTGAGGGGGCATTAAAGTTAAAGGAGATATCATATATACATGCCGAAGGCTATCCTGCCGGTGAGATGAAGCATGGCCCTATAGCGCTCATAGATGACCAGATGCCTTTGATAGTACTCATCTCAAAAAACAGCGTATATGACAAAGTATTGAGCAATATAATGGAGGTCAAGGCAAGGGGCGGCAAGGTAATCGCCTTTGCAACAGAAGGGGATCAGGACATTACAGGACGGGTAGACCATGTGTTTTATCTGCCTGAATTTGATCATTTACTTATGCCGGTTCTACTTGCCATCCCGCTTCAATTGTTTGCATATCATATTGCAGTCATAAGAGGCTGCGATGTAGACCAGCCGAGGAATTTAGCCAAGAGTGTTACGGTGGAGTGAAGTCCGACTTGATTTATAACAATGAGTGGAAAGCAATGAGCAATGAGCAGAACCGTCATGAGCCGGAACTCACAAATGGGTATGAAAATAATCCCCCTTACTCCCCCTTTTTCAAAGGGGGAAATTAGTTGCCCCACTTTAGAAAAGGGGGGTAAGGGGGGATTTGAAAGGCTATTTCGAGTGAACGCAAAAGACTTTTTTAATAATCTTAATCCTCCGCAGAAAAAAGCGGTTGAGCATACAGAGGGTCCCCTTCTTATACTTGCAGGTGCAGGCAGCGGCAAGACCCGTGTTATAACCTGTCGCATTGCCAATCTTATATTCAACAGAGGCGTATCTCCGTCAAATATACTTGCCGTAACATTTACCAATAAGGCTGCTGAAGAGATGAAGGAGCGTATTGCAAGGGTAAGCGACGCTGTAAGCAGGGACGTCAGGTCAGGGGAAGGGAGTCATATTGCCGGGCTCTGGATTGGCACATTTCATTCTATCTGTCTGCGCCTGTTAAGGAGGCATGGAAGTGCCCTTGGTTTCAGGAACGATTTTTACATATATGACAAGTCTGATCAGATGGATCTCGTCAGAGAATGTGTAAAGGAACTCAATATAAATGATGAGCTATACCCGGCAAATTCGATTTCAAACAGGGTCTCGCACTTGAAAAACAGGTTGATAACCCCTGACGAGTTTGCAAAGACGTCAAAGGGCTTTGGAATGGATGATAAGGCATTAAAGGTCTACAGGCTCTATCAGGAAAAACTTGTAAGCCGGCACGCAATGGATTTTGATGACCTTATAATGAAATGTGTTGAACTCCTTGAGACGAATGAGGAGATACTCCGGAAGTATCAGGAGCTATTTCAGTATGTTTTGGTTGATGAATATCAGGACACAAATGCCGCCCAGTACAAACTTATCAGGCGGCTGACAGAAAAATATCAGAACCTTTGTGTAGTAGGAGATGATGATCAGAGTATTTACCGTTTCCGTGGCGCAGAACTGCAGAACATACTAAGTTTTGAGACCGATTTTCCTTCTGCAACTGTTATCAGGCTTGAGCAAAACTATCGCTCGACCACTTCAATCCTTGATATTGCCGGTACGGTGATAGAAAGAAATACAGGGAGGCATGTAAAGAAATTATGGACCGAGAATCCAGAGGGGGAGCCTGTTGATTACCGCAGGACCGATGACGAGAGGGAAGAGGCCAAGTATGTGGCGCGCTGTATAAGATCAGAGATGAAGAATGGACGGAAGGGGAGAGATATTGCCATTCTTTACAGGACTAACGCCCAGTCGCGCATACTGGAAGAGATTATGATTGAGTCGGGGATTCCGTACATTATTGTCGGCGGCCTTAAATTCTATGAGAGAAAAGAGATCAAGGATATAATGGCTTATGTCAAGGCATCTCTTCATCCTGAAGATGATATCAATCTGCGCAGGATAATAAATGTCCCCCACAGGGGTATTGGTGCGGTGACAGTAAAGTCCGTTGAAGAATATGCAGGCATATCTCAGGCGTCGTTATATGAAGGAGTACTGAAATTATCTGCAGATAATCCCAGGTTAAAGGTATTTGCGGATATAATGGAGCGGCTGACAGGACTAGTACGGGAATTGTCTCCTTCGGAATTTGTGAAGTCTTTATTTGAGGTGTCAGGATACCTTGATGCATTGAAGAAAGATGAAAAAGGGGAAGACCGTATAGAAAATATAATGGAACTCCTTGCGGCAGTAAAAAGATATGAGGAGAGGATGCCTGGTATGGATCTCTGTGGATTTCTGGATGAGGCCAGCCTCTTCAGCAGCTCTGATGATCCAGAACTTAAGTCATCGGATAATATAGCCCTGATGACCCTTCACAGTGCAAAGGGTCTTGAATTTCCGGTTGTGTTTATTACCGGACTTGAAGAGGGGATGCTTCCACATGCGGGGAGTATGGATAATACGGAGGCTATCGAAGAAGAGCGGAGATTATGCTACGTCGGTATTACGCGGGCAAGGGAGAAGTTGTTTATTACGGGGGCAAAGAGGAGGAATATCTTTGGCCAGTTGATGGAAAGAACTGAATCGAGGTTCATCAGAGATATCAGGGGAAATAAAAAAATAAGGATAGAAATAGATAACCCTCCTATGTATAATAGGCCTGTTTACCGGGACAACATGAATACCACGCGGGTAAGTTGGGGGCAGGGAAGATTCAAGGCCGGGGATCGTGTTAATCATCAGTTGTGGGGAGTCGGTGTCGTAGAGAAGTCTGAGGGACACGGTGAGGAAGAAAAGGTAGTTGTGAAGTTTAATTCGGTAGGCTCAAAGCAGCTTGCCGTAAAATTTGCTAATTTACAGACAGTATAAGAATTGTTATAGAAAATCCCCCTCAAACCCCCTTTTCCAAAGGGGGAAACGAGATCCCCCGTTTTCAGAGGGAGAAATAAGATTCCCCCCTTTGGAAAAGGGGGGTAAGGGGGGATTTGAAAGGTGCATTTCCAGTTGAAAATAACACGCAAAGAAGTAGAGCATGTTGCTAAATTAGCCCGGCTGGCACTGAGAGATGAGGAGATAGATACCCTCACTGGTCAGCTTAGCAATATCCTGACATATGTAGAGAAGTTGAATGAACTTGATACAAAAAATATTGATCCCACATCTCATGTCCTGCCGATTAAAAATGTCCTTCGGGAGGATGAGGTTAAAATATCTCTTGATAGGGAAAAGGCGCTTGGTAATGCACCGGACAGGACAGAGGAATTTTTCAGGGTACCGAAGGTGATAGAGTAAATTTAAAAGGGAGGTTTAACTTGTTAAGGGTGATGTTGAGGGCAAAGATCCACAGGGCTACTGTAACTGAAGCAAATTTATCCTATGAAGGTAGTATAACTATTGATGAAGATCTCATTAAGGCTGCAGGTATTCTTCCCTATGAACAGGTTATGGTGTCTAATCTGCATAATGGGGAAAGGTTTGAGACTTATGTAATACCGGGCCCTAATGGGAGCGGTCAGGTCTGCCTCAATGGTCCAACTGCAAGAAAAGGGATTGTTGGTGACAAGATCGTTATATTCTGCTACGAGTCTTTCAATGAGGAAGAGATGAAGGCGTTCAAACCAAAGATAATAATTGTGGATGAGAAAAATAAAATCAAGAGAATAGGGGATATATAGAGAGACTAATCAAGATGGACCTCTATAAACTTACCATACATGAACTGCACGATCTCCTGAAGAAAAAGGAGGTGTCAGCAAAGGAAATAACAGAATCTGTCTTCTCGCGCATTGATGAAGTTGAGGATAAGGTCAGGGCATATGTATTATTATGTGCCGATAAGGCGTTTGAGCAGGCTAAAACATCTGACCGGATAATTCATGATAAAGAAGACTTTCCAATACTTACCGGTATTCCAATAGCCATAAAAGATAATATGTGTACGGAGGGAATTCAGACTACGTGTGCATCCAGGATTCTTCAGGGTTTTCGCCCGCCCTATACTGCTGATGTTATAGAGAGACTTAAGACCAGGGGATATGTCCATACAGGTATGACAAACATGGATGAGTTTGCCATGGGCTCCTCCACTGAAAACTCATCGTACAGGGTAACCAGAAATCCGTGGGATATTACGAGGGTCCCGGGTGGTTCAAGCGGTGGTTCGGCTGCTGCCGTTGCCGCAGGCGAGTGCATTGCATCGCTTGGTTCAGATACCGGGGGCTCTATCCGTCAGCCTGCCGCCCTCTGCGGGGTAGTAGGTCTGAAGCCTACATATGGCCGGGTGTCGCGTTACGGGCTTGTAGCCTTTGCGTCATCACTTGATCAGATAGGTCCGCTGACGAAAGATGTCACTGATTGTGCAATAATGTTAAATGCCATAAGCGGTCATGCCCCGATGGACTCTACATCTGCTGACCTTCCTGTGCCGGATTATAAGGCTATGCTCGGAAGAGATATAAAGGGCCTAAAACTTGGTATACCGCGGGAGTACTTTATCAGCGGTATGAACCCTTCTGTTGACAGTTCTCTGCGAGAAGCAGTCAGGGTATTTGAGCGGCTTGGCGCTGTTATTGAAGAGATCTCTCTCCCTCATACAGAATATGCAGTTGCAACTTATTATATAATAGCTACGGCAGAGGCGAGCTCTAATCTGGCCCGGTATGACGGCGCAAAATATGGTCTCAGGACGAAGGATTCTGACAACTTGATTGACATGTATATGAAGACTCGGGATGAGGGTTTTGGGCCAGAGGTAAAGAGGAGGATAATGCTTGGGACCTATGTCCTAAGCGCAGGTTATTATGACGCTTATTACAAGAAGGCCCAGCAGGCACGGACGCTCATCAAGGGTGACTTCGATAAGGCATTCGAAAGGGTTGATGCAATATTGACGCCGACTGCCCCTACTCCGGCCTTTAAGATTGGTGAAAAGACAGAAGACCCTCTTCAGATGTATTTGTCAGACATATTTACAATCTCTGCAAACCTTGCGGGGATTCCGGCGATATCCATACCCTGCGGGTTTACGGAGGACAACCTGCCGGTTGGACTCCAGATACTTGGCAGGCACTTTGATGAAGAAAGGGTATTGCAGACAGCATATGCATATGAGCAGGCGACTGAGTGGCATAAAATAAGAGCAATGAGTGCAAAGCAATGAGCAATGAGTTGAAAGGTTTTTTTAATGAAAAAATACGAGGCAGTAATAGGGCTTGAGGTTCATGCCCAGCTCCGGACCAGGTCCAAGATATTCTGCGGCTGCAGCACTAAATTCGGCGCTTTGCCAAATACGCAGACATGTCCCGTATGTATTGGTCTTCCAGGAGTTCTTCCTGTGTTGAACAGGGAGGCGGTTAATTATGCTGTTATGATGGCAATTGCCACAGACAGCAGGATCGAGCCATACTGCCGTTTTGCGAGGAAAAACTATTTCTATCCTGATCTCCCCAAGGGTTACCAGATATCTCAGTATGAACTTCCCTTATCAACAGGCGGATATATTGATATAGATGCGGATGGCGGAATAAAAAAGATTAATCTGACCAGGATACATATGGAAGAGGATGCAGGCAAGTCCATTCATGATGGTTCTGCAGATTCGAGTCTCGTTGATTTAAACCGGGCTGGTGTACCGCTTATTGAGATTGTAAGTGAACCTGATATACGCACTCCAGAAGATGCTGTTAGCTATCTGAAGAAGCTGAGAGAAATAGTGCGCTATCTTGAAATATGTGACGGCAATATGGAGGAAGGAAGTTTCCGTTGTGATGCTAATGTATCTGTAAGACCTGCTGGAGAGAAGGCATTAGGTACTAAGGCAGAGGTGAAAAATATGAATTCCTTCAGATATGTACAAAAGGCGCTGGAGTATGAAATCAACAGACAGATAGGCGTCATTGAGAGTGGCGGCAGGATTGTTCAGGAAACCAGGTTGTGGGATACTGACAGGGGAGTTACAGTCTCCATGAGGTCAAAAGAAGAAGCACATGATTACAGATATTTCCCGGAACCGGATCTAGTCCCTCTGGAGGTTTCAGCAGAATGGCAGGAGGAGATTAAAAAGAGACTTCCGGAATTGCCTGATGAAAAGAGGGAGAGATTTGTGCACGACTATGATATACCGGAATACGATGCACAGGTACTTACCGCATCAAGGGCGCTTGCGAACTATTTTGAAGAATGTGTAAAGGAGTACCGCAGTCCGAAGGCCTTAAGCAACTGGATAATGGGAGATCTTCTGCGGGAGCTGAAACTTTCAGGTACGGACATTGATGATTCTCCTGTAAGACCTCCTCATTTGTCCAGGATGATAAAGATGATAGATGAAGGTGTAATAAGCGGTAAGATAGCCAAAACCATATTTGAAGATATGTGCAGGACGGGGAAAGATCCTGAAGCAATAGTAAAAGAAAAGGGGCTTGTCCAGGTTACGGATGAAGGTGAAATAGAAAAGTTTATAGCACAGGTTATATCCGAAAACCCTAAGGAAGCAGAGGCGTATCGGGGCGGAAAAGATAAGTTGATAGGTTTTTTTGTCGGACAGGTGATGAAATTGTCAGCTGGAAAGGCCAACCCGGCGAAGGTGAATGAACTGTTGAAGAAACAACTTAACGGTTAACCTGAAAGGAGATGTTTGAATGAGTGAAATAATGGATGTCTATGCAAGAGAAATCCTTGATTCACGGGGCAATCCGACAGTGGAGGTAGATATTGTTTTGGAAAATGGGATCTTGGGCCGGGCATCGGTTCCGTCAGGTGCTTCGACTGGAAAGAATGAGGCGCTGGAACTAAGGGATGGAGACAAGGGGCGGTATCTTGGCAAGGGTGTGGAAAATGCGGTGGCTAATATCATGGAAAGAATCGGTCCTGAGATACTCACTATAGATGTTGCCGAGCAGGTACTGATAGACAAAATTATGCTGGAAATGGACGGCACGGAGAATAAGGGCAACCTCGGGGCAAACGCAATACTGGGTGTGTCTCTGGCCGTAGCTAAGGCAGCGGCTGATGATACCGGGCTCCCCCTCTACCGCTATATTGGCGGTGTAAGTGCAAGAGAGCTGCCTGTACCTCTGATGAATATATTGAATGGCGGAAAACATGCTGACAATAACCTGGACCTGCAGGAATTTATGATTGTGCCTGTCGGAACTGATAATGTAAGAGATGCAATCAGGATGGGTGCTGAGGTATTTCATTCCCTGAAGGGCATACTCCATGAAAAGGAATACAATACGTCAACAGGTGACGAAGGAGGCTTTGCACCGAACTTATCGTCCAATGAAGAGGCCATCCAATTGATAATCGTTGCGATCGAGAAGGCGGGCTACAGACCGGGAGAGGACATCCTGATAGCACTGGATGCAGCATCAAGCGAGTTTTGTAAAAAAGGGAAATATTATTTCAAGGGTGAGGGGAAAGAAGGCCGGTCATCCGAAGATATGGTCAGCTTTTATGAAGACCTGGTAAACAGATATCCCATAATCTCTATTGAAGACGGATTGGCAGAGGATGACTGGGATGGATGGAAGAAGCTCACATCAAGGCTTGGCAGCAGGGTACAGCTCGTAGGAGATGATATATTTGTCACGAATGTCAAATTGCTGGAGAAGGGTATAAAGCAGTGCGTTGCCAACTCAATACTTGTTAAGGTTAATCAGATAGGGACATTGACAGAGACGCTTGATTCTGTTGAGATGGCGAAGAGGGCAGGATACACAGCAGTCATTTCCCATCGCTCCGGAGAGACAGAGGATACAACAATAGCTGACCTGTCGGTAGCATGTAATGCCGGTCAGATCAAGACAGGTTCTTTATCGAGGACTGACAGGCTTGCCAAATATAACCAGCTTATCAGGATAGAGGATGAACTGGGGGAAACGGCCATTTTCAAAGGCAGACAGGCCTTCAAGGTATGAGAAAATTTACAGGAAATATAAGTCTGTCAAAGAAACAAAAAAGATGGATGTTTTTTGCAATAACAGGGATTGCCTCTGTATACCTGATTATTTCTTTCCTTTTTTATGACATCGGCTTCATTAAATACCTTAAGATGAGGGGCGAGTATAACAGGATCAATGCGGATATAAAACGTCTGCAGGAAGGAAATAAAAATATACGTGAAGAAGTAAAATTGCTTAAGACAGATCCGGATTATATAGAGGCATACGCTCGGGAAAAACTGGGGCTTGTAAAGGAAGGAGAGATCATTTACAGGTTCGAGGATCCGGATAAATCAAATATTAAAAATCAAAAATAGAAGAGGGTTTATAGATGAAGGACAGACCACTACACATAGCCTTTCTCTGGCATATGCACCAGCCATATTATCTGGATCCTTTATCTGATAAGTTTGTAATGCCATGGGTTCGTCTGCATGGAATAAAAGATTATTACGATATGGTCGCAATGCTTGAAAAGTTTCCGGACATTCATCAGACCATTAATATGGTCCCGTCATTAGTAGAGCAGATACTGAAATACACAGACAGCGGGGCTACTGATGAATATATGGACCTGACACTTAAGCAGGCATCCGAACTGACTGTCTCTGATAAGATATTTATATTAACAAATTTCTTCTCACTTCAGTGGGATAATATGCTGTTTGTTTATCCACGTTACAGGGATATCCTGGAGAGAAGGGGATATTCCCTAACCCCGCAGGCGATTGAGAAGGCATGCCGCCGGTTCACCACACAGGATTTTCTTGACCTGCAGGTATGGTTTAATCTTGCATGGTTTGATCCAATATTTAAGGAACATGATCCTTTCCTGAAGTCCCTTATTCAAAAGGGGAGAGATTTTTCTGAGACTGAAAAGTGCGAGTTGATAAATAAGCAGATAGAAGTGATGAGGATGATTATACCGGAATATAAAAAGCTGATGGAAAGAGGGCAGATTGAGGTAACAGCATCCCCCTATTATCATCCGATCCTCCCATTACTGTGTGATACAGATATTGCTAAGGTTGCTATCCCCGATATATCACTGCCTAAGAAGAGGTTCAGGCATCCTGAGGATGCAAAGGCACAGATTGAAAATGCTGTCGCATATCATACCCGTATATTTGGTTCCCCTCCACAGGGGATGTGGCCATCCGAGGGCTCTGTCAGTGAGGAAATTATACCTATCTTGGGACGGGCAGGGATAAAATGGATTGCAACAGATGAAGAGATTCTGGCAAGGTCATTGGACGTTCAGTTCAACAGAAGGCTTTCGGATGAGGACCCTGTGCCGGAGGCCCTCTATAAACCATACTCTATAGAAAGAAAAGGCCACAGGTTATCAATGATCTTCAGGGATCATCAGATCTCGGACCTCATAGGTTTTGTATATTCCAAGTGGGACGCCAGGAAGGCCGTTGACGACCTTGTATCACGGCTGCACCGGATCAGAAAGAATGTCGAATGGCATGATGGCGACCATCTGGTTTCCATAATACTGGATGGAGAGAATGCCTGGGAACATTATAAAAATGACGGACATGATTTTCTTTCATGCCTTTATGAAAGGTTGAGCAGGGATAGTGCGTTTAAGACTGTCAGGGTGGGTGATTATCTTGCTGAGCAGCCTCCGGCCAGGGATATGGGAAGATTATTCCCAGGTTCCTGGATCAATCACAATTTTAAGATATGGATCGGACATGAAGAGGATAATTCCGCATGGGATCTTGTAACAGAGACAAGGGACTTTCTGACAGCCACAGTGAAAAAAGAAGATGGAATTGATAAGGACAAGATTGCTGAGGCGTGGGAGAAGATGTATATTGCCGAGGGTAGTGACTGGTGCTGGTGGTTTGGAGAAGAGCACAATTCAGGCATGGACGACAAATTTGACGAGCTCTTCAGGGCTCAACTTATGGGTGTTTACAAAATACTCGGCCAGGAGGCTCCTGAGCACTTTAAGATATCACTATTGAAAGGGGAGCGGGAGCGTAAACTGACCCGGGAACTGGTAGCATTCCTCAAACCGGAGATTGACGGCAGGGTTACAAGCTATTATGAATGGCTGCCTGCAGGAGTTTATGACACACGGGCTACCGGTGGTGCAATGCACCAGGTAGATAATATCCTGTATGGAATATACTATGGATTTGACCTGGACAATCTTTTTCTTCGGCTTGATTCATGCGCCAATCTTATCTCTGTGACTGATGATGGAAGGATAACGTTTAACATCCATATAATAAAACCGCATGCCAGCAGGATTGAAATTGCT
The DNA here is from genome assembly GCA_020846775.1 of Nitrospirota bacterium. Lineage (NCBI taxonomy): Bacteria > Pseudomonadati > Nitrospirota > Nitrospirota bacterium. The sequence continues at coordinate 18,594 of JADLDG010000111.1, read as the reverse complement.
ATCTCTCACACAGGTAAGGCTGCTGCAGTGCAGTATGAGAAAGATGAAAAAGGGCAATGGAAGAAGGTCCGTGACGTTGAGAAGGTCGCAGCAGATGAGATAATAGAGGTAGCTGTACCATTTAAATCAATTAAGGCATCAAAAAACGAGGAAGTCCAGTTAGCAGTGGTTGTATCTCGTGGAGAAGAAGAATTGGAGAGGTGGCCCAAGACGGGATACTTATCGTTTGAGGTGCCAACTGAAGAGTTTGAAGCAATCCGCTGGTGCGTATAAGGTGAAATATGAATAGTAATGTGGTCATCGCAGCTATCGCAGAAGAAGTAAAAAAACGTTTTGAGGGTGAAGGCTCCGGTCATGACTGGTGGCATGTTTACCGTGTCTGGAAGATGGCACAGCATCTGGGACGTGAAGAGAAATGTGATATGTTTATAGTGGAGCTTGCCGCCCTCCTGCATGATATAGCAGACCATAAGTTTCATAATGGTGATGATACGGTAGGGCCAAGAATAGCGAGACAGATCCTGATGGAACAGAAGCTGCCGGAGGATGTTGTGAACCACGTATGCGAAATTATTGCGACACTGTCATACAAAGGCGCAGGTGTGGCGACTGATATGCAAACGGTTGAAGGAAAGGTTGTTCAGGATGCAGACCGTCTTGATGCTATAGGGGCAGTCGGGATAGCCCGATGTTTTGCGTATGGCGGGTATAAAAAACGTCCGATACATGTGCCGGGAGAAGATCCGGTCCTCCATCAGAGCAAGGATTCATACTTCAAGAATACCGGGCCCAGCATTAATCACTTCTATGAGAAGCTGCTTCTCCTGAAAGACCGGATGAATACGAGGATTGCGAGGCAGATGGCGGAAGAACGCCATAAGTACATGGAGGATTATCTTGACCGGTTTTACAAGGAGTGGGAGGGTGAGCTATAGGTCCCCAAATAGCCGGAAATCTCTTTTACAAATATCTCTCCGTATTTTTGCAGTTTCTGTTCACCAACACCCTTGATATTCCGGAAATCATACAGGCTTGTGGGGCAACATGTTGACATTTCTTTTAGTGCAGTATCGTGAAAGATGACATATGGCGGTATCTGTTCGTTGTCTGCGATCGTCTTTCTCAGGGTTCTTAATCGTTCAAATAAAGTTTTATCATACTCAATCTCCGCCTTTTTAGTCTCTTCATCCTTACGATTTTCTATCCGTTCTTCCGGTTTCGTCAGATACACCATTTCATTATTGAATAAGACCGAGCGGCTTTTTTCATTTAATTTCAGGATAGGATATTTATCTCCATCCAGTTTTAAATATCCTGCTTGAATTAATTCACGGGTGAATGACTGCCATTGTTCTTTAGGATATTCTTTACCGACACCATAAGTCTTGATTGTATCATGACGATTTTCAAGGATTTTCTGATTCCTGGAGCCTGTCAGGACGTCTGCTACATAAGTTATTCCAAAACGTTCTCCTGTCCTGTAAATACAGGATAATATCTTTTGAGCTGCAATCGTGCCGTCAAACTTTTCTCCCGGTTCTAAACAGTTATCACAATTGCCGCAGTCCGGTTCATCGAAGTCTTCGCCGAAGTATGCCAGTAACATCTTTCTCCTGCACACCCTGCTTTCACAATAGGCCATAATCTCCCGTAATTGTCTGTAAGCAGATTGTTTTTCCTTCTCATCAGCCTTCTGCTCAATGAAGTGCTCGAGCTTGAATTTATCAGCATAACTGAAAAAAAGTACACATTCGCTCTTCAAACCATCCCTTCCTGCACGCCCTGTTTCCTGATAATACCCTTCAATGCTCTTGGGCAGGTCATAGTGGATGACGTACCGGACATTAGGCTTGTCTATGCCCATCCCGAATGCAATTGTTGCCACTATGATCTCAGCATCGTCATGAATAAACCGTTCCTGATTTTTAGTCCTTATATCAGAAGTCAGACCGGCATGGTATGGGAGTGCCCTGAATCCTTTGGTTTGAAGTCGTTGGGCAATTTCTTCAACGCTCTTGCGGCTTTGACAATAAATAATCCCTGATTCTTTCTTTCGTTCTTCAAGATATTGGAGTATCTGACGAAATGGGTTGTCTTTTGGTCTGATTTGATAATACAGATTCTTCCTGTTGAAGCTTGCCGTGTAAACCTTACAATTCTCTAACCTTAATTGAGAAATAATGTCTCTCTGTACTACTGGAGTGGCAGTTGCTGTAAGGGCCATGACTGGTACACCAGGGAATTTGTCTTTCAACATGCTTAACTGCCGGTATTCAGGTCTGAAGTCATGTCCCCATTCTGAAATGCAGTGTGATTCGTCAATAGCAAACATGGATACCTTCAGGCCCTGCATGAACTGCAGAAATTCCGGCATAACCAGTCTTTCAGGGGCGATATACAGGATTTTAACTTCATTGTCTGCCAAGCTCTGTTTTCTCGAATCAATCTCTCTATAATTGAGCGAGCTGTTTATGAATGTTGCGGATATACCATCTGCTATCAGACCATCCACCTGATCTTTCATTAAGGCAATCAGCGGAGATATGACAACGGTTAAACCATCAAATAGCAAGGCAGGGAGTTGATAGCATAAGGACTTGCCGCCGCCTGTCGGCATAAGGACAAATGCATCGAGTCGGTTCAAGGCGTCCCTTATAATGTCTTCCTGAAGCGGGTAAAAACTATTAAAGCCGAAGTATTTCTGTAATGTCTCAAGCATGATAACCGTTCCTTACTGTGCGTTATGGCATGCACAATATTATAAGAGTAACTGATTTATTTTGTGATCAGGTAACGGAAGGATTTGCATTCCGGATCGCTTTTGTACAGAATGTACTGTTAGTAATGATAATGTATCAGGTGAGTCGCACAACTGTCAATGAAAAATAATGAAACTTATAACTCTTGAAAAATGGCTGCATAAATATCCTGAAGACATCCCGAGGTTGTTTCTGATTGGCGGATCTGTCCGGGACATGATGTTGAATGTGCAGCCTAAAGATGTAGATCTCACATGCAAGGGTGCAAGAGATTTTGCATATAATCTGGCGGCATATCATAATGCTGCGATAGTTCCCATGGAGAAGAAACCACATACCCCATGCTATCGTGTCGTTGACAGGGAAGACTGCAGTAACTACCTCGACATAGCGGAAATAAGGGGCGGGACCATTTATGATGACCTCATGCAGAGGGACTTTACAATAAATGCTATGGCGCTTGAGGTTAACAGGGACGGCACTATTTCGGAACCGTTGGATCCACTGAATGGAGCTCAGGATATTAAAAATGGGATAATAAAGTCAGTCCGGCAGGATACATTAGTCTCTGATCCACTCAGGATGGTAAGGGCATTCCGGTTTTCTGCGGTTTTAGGTTTTGATATTGAGGTCTTAACCCTTGATGCTATCAGGAAAAATGTTGGCCTGCTGACGACCGTATCCGGTGAACGAATATTATCTGAGTTATTATTAATCCTTGGAACAACACATAGTACTCAGTTCATTAAACAAATGGACCAGATCGGTATATTAGAGGCAATATTCCCTGAGATCAGGGCAATGAAGGGGTGTTCTCAGAATGCATTTCACCATAAGGATGTCTGGGAACACTCCTTGCTGGTGATGGAAAACTGTGAGGAGATTATCAATAACATCTCTACTTTCTTTGGAAACTTGAGTAGGGAGAGGGACAGGCCTGCTCCTCCGCCTTCGCTCAGGACAGGCCTGAGCGGATGCGAAGGGGTGAGGGCGGGACTATCAGGTGAAGTCGCCGCCAACCTTGGCAGGAATAACCGTCTGCCACTTACAAAATTAGCTGCACTGTTACATGATGTCGGTAAACCAGTCTGCCGTGAAGTAAATCCAGATACGGGACGAATTACCTTCTATAGACATGACGAAAAAGGGACAGGGCTAATGGATGAAATTGCAGTGAGATTAAGAATGTCAAACCGTGACAGGGACTTTCTAAAATTGTTGATTGCCGAGCACCTGCACGTCCTGAGTCTGTCGAAACATGATGTAAAACCAGCCACAAAGATGAGATGGTTCCGGAAGATGAAAGACGACGCAGTCCCCTCTGCCATTGTTGCAATTGCGGATATTAAAAGCACATCAGGCCCTGATTCAAGCGCCGAGTGGCGGGAAGATTTCATGAGGTGGTCAAAAGAAACCATTAAGGAATACTATGAGGTTATCAAAAACAGGCTTGAAAGGAGAGACCTGATTACAGGCAGAGATCTGATGACCCTTGGAATGGTTCCAGGACCTGAAATGGGGCGTATTCTTGAGCAGATACGGAGCGCACAGGATGCAGGTGAGTTGAATAATCATGATGAGGCTCTGGCATTGGCAAGGCAGTTGTTGTACCGATAAAGACTTGAAGTGTTCCTTTATTCTAAAAAATTCTTGCCAACTAATATTGACATCCAGTCGCAAATAGAGTTAAAATTAATTCCTTGCTGCAGAATAGTGGAACAAATTATGGTGGGCGTAGCTCAATTGGTCAGAGCGCTGGACTGTGGCTCCGGAGGCTGGGGGTTCAAGTCCCCTCGCTCACCCCAATAAATCCTCTGGAGAGGCCAGACAGAGATTTGGGGACCAGCCAGAATCGTGGTCCTCTACAAATCAACTATTCCGTGTGATGCGTAATGTTAGTCCGATGACTAAGGAATAGGGTTCACTTATCGCACAAAGACATAGGTAAACTCAGTGGCGCGCCCACGTGTCGAGGCTCAACTTTATTCCCCACCCCGGAACCAGATTTATTCCCCCGTGTCCACGCTTTTGAGTCGTGGGGAGAACGGAAATTACTGGGAAAACGTGTTATTTTAAAATTCCCAAACAAGGACGAATCCATTTGGAGTGGGCCAAATGAAAATGTACGAAGGAACATTGTGATTTTGCCCGGCCACCCAGTAACCTATGGAGGTACCAATACCTGCTCCGAGGATGACATCAGACAAATAGTGTTTCTGATCATAAACGCGAGAGTATGCTGTTGCCGTGGAGAGAGCGAAGAGAAAAGGTGTGTGCCAATAACCAAATGTTTGACGAAAGTTTGCATCTAAGACAGCAGCCATAGCGAAGGCCTCGGTTGTGTGGCCGGAGGGAAAACTTTCATGGCCCGACTTGAAAATGAAAGGATGGAATTTAAGTGGTTTCTCGTTATGAATTGGCAGCGCACGTCCACTGATGACCGTAATGAGTGGTGTGACAAGACCCGCGGATAGAAGGCTGGCTTCTATACCGTCCGCAGCAGCCTTTTTCATGGGCAAGTAATTAAATGCCGTACCCAGACTCCAGAGATAAGTATGTAGGGGAATTTGATAACGATAATCTCCAAAGGAAGTTGTATGCTCGCTTATATCGGTGTTTAAATCGTTTTTGTGCTCCGTATACTCTTCTCGTATCCAGCCGTCATAGGGCAGGGCAAGTACCGTTGCCGCCACGACTCCTCCGGCGAGAAACCATTGAGCTTTGGAAAAGTGCAAAGGCTTATATGCAAGCTCCTTCGCATCATTCCAAAGTTGATAATGATAAGGTAATGAGTTTTGATGATTATTATCGGCGTAAACGTACGGGTTACACCATAACATCAGAATTAAAAAGCATTGTGGAAGAATCCACACCTTTTTCATCTTACTGCGAAATGTAAATAGCACAAAAGTATGTATGCGGGTTGGAGCGTTATTTTTGTATGAATTCACGTATCAGCTCAGCCGTATTTTCAGGTTGATCCAGAAATGCAAAATGTCCGGCATTTGGGAGGAGCTCGTACCGGACACTGAGAATACGATTCTGTGACCACTCAGTATACCTCTCCGGAAGCACGGTATCTTTGTCAGAGCGGATAATCATCACAGGAAAGTCAATGTACTCTATCATTGAAGTTATATAGAGGGATCTTATATCCTGCTTAAAATCATCCCTACGCTTAAGTATGGCATTTATCAGTTGCTTATTCCGGGGAGCTTTCACTATTGGTTTCATGTCCGGACCGGAAGGAATTTCCTGCTGGTACCGCAGAGAAGAAGTCTTGAGCATCTTCATGATTCCATCTTCTTCAGTAGAATATATCAGATCAAGCATTGACTTCGATTCTTCTGACCAGGTCACACCTTCAAACCCGTTGATGCTTATCGCTGCTATAATATGTTCAGGGAAATGATGGCCGAATGCAACGGCGAGACCGCCACCTTCTCCCACACCCAGGACATGAGTCTTTTTGATCCCAATCTGTCGGATAAAAGATCGGTATATCTGGAGTATGTGTTCGGAGGAGAAGTCACCGTTCATAGCGTCAGGTTCCATCAGCCAGGGAGGCTCGACCACAATAATACGGAAGTTCTTGCTGAGGAGGCTGGTTAATCCGCTCCATGATTCTGTTCTTAACGGATAAGTAGATAGTATGAGAATAGCTTCGCCATGTCCCGCGTCTGTGTACACGACGGGGACATTATTAACCATAATAAATTTCTGACTTGACGACAGGACAGCAGGATCAAATATATTTTTGGATACAGAGACGCATGCAGTTAACATAGATAGGATAGTGATAAATATTAGCCATTTAAAATTAATGAACCGCATGAGTCACCTAATTAAGGATCAGTTATATTAAGAATCCATGTTTACTGCTGTCTATGTGGTAATGTGTTTTGATAAGGCTAAAATATCAGGAGTGTGATGACCTGTCAATCTCTAATATAACGCATCTTTAAAGTAAAACCATAATCAAGGGTTCTTATGCACGTGTGACAATCGTGTGGCACTATAATGTTGACATTAACTAACTTAAGTTGCTATGTTATTATCAATAACTACTTAAATGCAAGGAGGTATCAATTATGCCTGTACGTAAAGCAGATGCTGTTTGGGAAGGAAATCTGAAAGAGGGTAAGGGCCGTATGAAACTGGGGAGTAGTGCCTTTGAAGGGGCATATTCTTTTTCTTCACGATTTGAAGAGGGGACTGGCACCAATCCTGAAGAGCTGATAGGAGCGGCTCTCGCCGGTTGTTTTTCCATGGCCCTGGCGAACGGGCTTGCTCAGGACGGTTTCTCTCCGCGACGTATTCACTCAAATGCAAGTGTTAAGTTTGAGAAACTTGAAGAGGGTTTTAAAATTACCTCCATCACACTTGATACTGAAGCCGAAGTCCCTGGAATAGACGAGAAGGTATTCCTGGATAAGGCCGAAGCTACAAAAAAGACCTGCCCGGTCTCAAAGGCCCTGACCGGGACTGAGATTAAACTGAATGCCAGACTGATCAGCAAATAAGCCCGGGCTGTGGGGGCATATCCTGTAATGACAGATCATTAAAACCCGGCATGTGATTTTGCAAGACATGATCCCTTCAGCAGCTTATTTAACGGATGGTCGGTTTAATCCTGACATCCACGGTCATACCGAGTTTAAGGGGTGTTTTTTCAAGGAGCTTTATCTTAACTTTTATGACCTTTTTATCCAGATTCTTTGCCGGGTTATTGGGGCGTATATCCCGGACACCCACATAACTTGCAATCTCCTGAATTTCCCCTTTAAACGGCTTTCCCTTGTAAGCATCTGAAGTTATCTCAACAGCATCTCCCATACTAATTAAGCCTATGTCCGTTTCATCTACTTCTGCACTTATTCTTACGTTTGACACATCGGCAATTGTCAAGAGTACAGGATATTCATCAGATACAATCTCACCTTCTTCAAGATATTTGTGAATTACCTTTCCTGTGATTGGTGAGGTTATTACGGTCTTATCTATGATCGTTTTGACATATTCTACAGATGCCTCAGCCTTATTTACAGAGTCCATCAACAGCTTTAATGTTTCCTCCTTAGGTCCCTTTTCAACCAGACGTCTTTCCTGTTCTGCAGCTTGTTCCCTTGCCTTTGCAACCTTGTATTTATTTTCACTTTCCTCGTACTGGATCTTTGAGATTAACCCATCCTTGAATAATAACTCATGTCTTGTGAGATACTTGGCCGCAAGATCAACATCAGCAGCCGCCGCATCAAATAATGCATCTGCCTTTTTGATTTCTTCTTCTCTTGAACCTGATGCGGCCTCCCTGTATTTTGCCCTGGCTACTATAAGGTCTGATTCAGCCTCCTTCAGCCTTGCCTTTAAGTCTTTGCTGTTAAGCCTTGCGATGATTGAACCCTTCTTTATACTGTCTCCTTCTTTTACATAAAACTTTTCAATCTTACCATTAAACTCGCTTCCTACATCCACTTCACGTCCCGGCAGTGTCTCGACCTTGCCTTCAGCCGCTACATAGCGCCCGTATGCAGGGACTGCGGTCTGAGCTTTACGGCTTGCGGCGTTGTCATTTTTGTTCCCGGTAGCCGATAGTCTTGCTGCATGGCCTGAAATCAGGTATATAGATATTGCAAGTGACATCCCAGCAGCTATATACAGATATTTCTTCACTGCTTAATCCTTCCGTCTTCTATATATATAATCCTGTGAGCCAATGCCTCTGCCTTGGGATCATGGCTCACAATTGCTATTGCCTTATCTGATTCTTCAGCAAGTCTTTTGAGAATCTCCAGAACTTCCCGGCCGGTTTTTGAGTCAAGATTTGCAGTGGGCTCATCAGCAAGTATAATAGGGGGATTACCTGCCAGCGCCCTCGCAAATGCCACCCTCTGTTTTTCTCCGCCGCTCAGGTCCCTTGGAAAGAAGTTAGCCCTGTTATAAAGTCCTACCCTGTCTAATAGATTCATCGCCTCCATCTTTATACTTTGTTTGTTGTAATTTTTAAGCCTGAGAACAACCTCTACATTTTCTGCTGCCTTCAGGGATGGAAACAGGTTGAATGACTGAAATACAAAACCGAAGTATCGCTTCCTGATATCAGGAAGTAAATTCCTCCGCAGATGGTTCACAACGATATCTTCAATTATAATATCACCTGAAGTTGTCGAGAGTATACACCCCATCATTGATAGAAGTGTAGTCTTTCCAGAACCGGAAGGCCCCATGATAAGGAGTACCTCGCCCTTATTAAGGGCCAGTGATACGGAATCTATTGCCCTCACCCTGGTATTGCCTTCCTCATATATCTTTGTGACATCCCGGACCTCAAGTATATTTGTCATCACAATTCTATGCCCTGAAAACCATTACAGGGTCAAGTTTCTTGACCTTTCTGACGGAAAACCATGCAGAGAGTATACATGTTAAAAAAACAATTATAAATAACAATACATAGAGCTGGAAGCTCAGATACAGGGTAACACCTCCCTTTTCCAATCCATTCTTTACGGCAAGTATAAAAACTGCTCCCATGATATAACCTATCACAGCGCTTAAACCTGCCTGACTGAAAATGACTTTATAAACATCAATGTTCCTTGCGCCTATTGCCTTTAGCGTGCCGAATTCCCTTATATGTTCCATAGTATTTGCGTAGATTGTCTGGCCTACTATTGCCCCGCCTACTGCCAGTCCGAGGAGTGCAGTCAGGAAAAAACTCATCCCCATTCCTGTCTGGATAGTCCAGTACATAATGGTTTTCCATATGAACTCATCTTTGGTAAACACATCATTATCCTTCATAGAACTCCTTAACTCGGTAACAATATCATTTAACCTCTCTTTATTATTTAACTTGGCCACGATAAATTGAGTATCTCTTTCAGCGCTGAATCCTGAAATAATATCCATTGCCTGATTATAGGATATGAAGATTATAGGCATGGTGGTAAAGCTCTTTATTCCATTAGAGATTCCAACGAGCTTGAATGAATGAGGATTGGCAAGGGTAAGTTCCCACGTTGTTCCGATGACAAGCTTTCCAAGCCTTTGTTCAGATGTCTTGTCAAGAATCATGTATCTTCCACCTTTAACATCATAGGGAGTACCGCTCAACATGGACCATGGTGCGCCTACCCCTGTGTCCGGATTAAATCCAACAATCTGAATCTGTTCCCTGCCGCCATTTGAAAGTTTAAGAAACCCATAGGTCAGGAGTAATTTCTCTGCCCATAATATGTCAGGCAGGGCCTTGACCCGGTTAATCCTGTTCTCAGGAAAAGGATTTGCAAAATCAAAATTCTGAATATTTCTTGAGGTTATCCATATATCTGCATCAATATGGCTTATAATTGAAGTGGCATTTCCCATCATCCCGAGATACATACCGATCTGTGCAAGAACAAGGATCGAGGCAAATGTTATCCCAATCAGGGTTATCATAAGCCGTCCTTTTTCATGAAAAAGCGTTTTTAAGGCGAGCCAAAACATAACAAACTCTTTCTTTACAGCTTTGAATACTCCTCAATGGCTTCGAGTAACCGCTGTTTTACCATTGTGACCCTGTCATGATCTGTTATCTTGCTGCCATTGATGTCTTTTACATAGAATACATCCACTATCTGTTCAACGTGTGTGGCTATCTTTGAGGAGAATACTGCGAGGCCCAGTTCAAATATGGTCCTGGTAATTATGTACAGGAGTCCCTGCCTGTCTGCCGCAAATACGTCTATAATGGTAAAATCATCTGAGGACTCGTTATCAATCTCAACCTGTGTTTGTGCTGCTATAGCGATGGTTTTTCTCTTGGGTAATTTACTGGCATATTTCCTGAACAGGGTTTCTACCGTTGTAGTCCCGGTCAGTACTTCGCATATATGTTTTCTCACTGTGGCCTGACGGAGTTGCGATGATACACCTTCGGGGTAGGGGTCCTGGGCATGGAAGGTGTCTACAACGATCCCTTTTTGTGTCGTATATATCTGAACATCGAGGATATTATATCCTGCAGCTGCAAGAACCCCTGCAATCTTTGAAAAGAGTCCAGGCGTAATGTTGTCATAGGTGTAAACTGTAAACTCAGCCATGCCCTTTTCAAGGATTACATCTACAAGGACCTTTTCCTCTTTATCAATATTGAGACGGTTAATCATATGGAGGTGATTAATTATCTTCTCAGGCGGGGTAATAAGGAGATAGCGAGACTCCATATACTGCAATTGTTCATCAAGCCATACAGGAGGGTATATCAGGCAGAGTTTTTCACTGATGTCCTTCTTTGTCTTTACAAGTATTTCTTCAACTGAATATATCGTCCTGGTGCCTGATAACTCTTCCATTACCTTACTGTATAGCTCGCTCAGGAGGTGTTCCTTCCAATCATTCCATGTCTCCGGACCTACTGCCTTTATATCTGCATAACTCAGGATAAAGAGCTTTTTCAGTACCTCCGGCCTTGCTACAAGCCTTGCAATAAGAAGGATTACCTTGGTGTCACTCAGATCCCTCCTGAATGCTGTGTTTGGCATGATGAGGTGGTGCTTGACAAGAAATGCAAGCAGGGCCGTGTCTTCATCGTTAAAGCCTAACTGCCGCCCAACCCTCTCTGCTATCCTTTCACCCCTGGTTGAGTGGTCTTCACCGCTGCCTTTGCCGGCGTCATGTAACAACAGTGCAAGGTGGAGCAGGTCCTTTCGTTTTATCTCCCTGTAGACCTTTGCTATAAAGCTATGAGAATGCAATAGCTCTTCAGCTGTCTCGACCGCTATAAAACTGTGTTCATCAACTGTATATTTGTGATAATAATCATACGATGCATAACATGATATTTTTTCAAACTCAGGTATCAGTTTTTGAAGGAGTTTTACCCTGTGCATCTCCCGGACTGTATCTGCAACACCCTGAGGCCATGAGAGTATCTTCCGGAATACCTGGTTAATTCCAGGAGACTTATAAAGATCATTTGGTATTACGGCCGAATTCCTGTATAGCATACTCATGGTATGAGTGGATATCCTGAGGTTATGAATTAATGAAAGATAAAACAGATAAACGGCATTCTTGCCATCACTTAACAATATTTCCTGATGGCGCTCAGGCACATGTATTGTATCCTTAGTCAATACATAGCATGGTTTGACAAACCTGGATGTTATGGTCTCCATGCCCTTTTTCCACTTCTGGACAGGCAGTGCCTTTTCTATCATCCTTTGAGAGATGTCATGGATATGGGATGCATGCATGTAGTAGTCTTTCATGAATGCCTCTACACCAAGGCGGTGGTCTTCGTCAGTATAGCCGAAGAGTTTGGATATCCTCCACTGATCTTCAACTGTAAGAACATCTGATGCCTTATTGGAATGAAAGTGCAGTTCATTCCTGACCCTGAGAAGAAAATCCTTTGCATCTGCAAGCTCCTTATATCCCACATTGGTGATATACCCCTGTTTATGAAATTCAGCCAGGGAATCTATTCTGTATCGTGCAATTGTTACCCACCTCAGGCAGTGAATATCCCTCAGCCCCCCCTTGCCCTCTTTGACATTTGGTTCGACCAGGTAAATGGACGTACCGTACTGTTTGTATCTCTCACGCATATTTTTAAGTCTTTCATCAATATATGCACGTACATTTCTTGCTATAACCTTTTCCATAAAGGTCATTTGAAACTGTCTGAAAAGTGGTTCACTGCCTGTGATCAGCCTTGACTCCATAAGGGCAGTCCTCACGGTAAAATCTGCGGTGCCTATCTTAATGCAATCCTCTATTGTCCGTAAACTGTGACCGATGTTAAACCTGAGGTCCCACAACAAGTAGAGTATATTCGTGGATATTGTTTCCACAGCATCTTTTAAATCTTCATGGTAGAGAAACATTATGTCTATATCAGACCAGGGATTCAGTTCTCCTCTTCCGTAACCACCGACGGCGATAACGGAGCACTTATCCCCTACAGAGATATCATGTGATTTTTCATACTTCTTCATTTCCTGATTATAAAGTTCTGATATTATCCGGTCGGTAAGACTGGAGATGCGTGTGGTTATATACAAACCGGATGCGCCATCTTTATGAAGGTCATGTATTTCCTGACGTTTTTTCGATAGATAGCTCTTAAGGTTGTCTATTAGTGCGGCTCTGTCTGAAGTGTCAGAGAGGATTTGACTTAATGAGGTCATAACGAGATTGGTGCCGAAGGGGGGATTTGAACCCCCACGGGAAAACCCACATGCCCCTCAAACATGCGTGTCTACCAATTCCACCACTTCGGCGCTGAATTATCAAGCATAAAAAACTAATAAGGGGTTGTCAATAGATAAATTACGTCTATTTGCCTTTGACTATGCGCTATGTTATCATAAGTCTACTTAGGATTCAAATATTTATTCTATTTTTTAAAGGGTTATGAAGTCGTGAGTGAAAGTTTAGTTGCATCAAATAAGAAGGCGTTTCATGATTATTTTATTGAAGACACTTATGAGGCGGGTATACAGCTGCTGGGAACTGAGATCAAGTCAATGCGTGATGGAGGGGTGAGCCTGAAAGATGGTCATGCAAGGGTAGAGGGGGGAGAGGTGTTCCTCTACTGCAATATAAGTCCATATAAGGCTGGAAATATTAACAACCATGAGCAGGGGAGGAGACGCAAGCTCCTTCTTCACAGAAAAGAGATTTCCACGATTTTCGGGAAGATACAGCAGAGGGGGTATAATTTAGTACCGCTCAAGGTTTATTTTAAGAGGGGGATTGCAAAAGTTGAAATAGGCGTTGCAAAAGGGAAGAAGCTTTATGACAAGAGAGAGGATATAAAGAAGAGAGATGCCGGCAGGGAGGTAGCCCAGGCATTCAGGGAAAGGCAGAAATAATGCTAACCTACCAAAATCCCCTCCCCTTCAAGGGGAGAGGGTAAGGCCTGTCCTGAGAGAAATCGAAGGGGTGGGGATGGGTTAATAAGGGTATTTTCGAATGGACAGGAATATCTTAATCATTATTTTAGTAGCAGCAGTTGTTTCAATTTCTGCAGGTTGTACTAAACAGGGGAGGGAAAATCCGGACAAGGATACGCATTCCACTTCCCGCGACAGTAGTCAGCCTGAAGTATATATGGAGTATAAAAACAACCCGGATTGGCGGGGAGGAGAGATGGGGGCAATCGTGCCGACTGTTTATTTTACCGGGCAGGTCCGGGAGGCATACGCCGCAGCGGCCGAAATACCTGAGGTACTCGATCAACTCTATTGCTATTGTTACTGCGCAGAAGACCATGATCACAAGAGTCTCAGGACATGCTTTACAGATGGCCATGGCTCCGGATGTGATATATGCATGTTAGAGGCTATACGTGCCAAAGAGCTGAATAACAAAGGATACAGTATAAAAGATATAAGGGCAGCGATAGACAATGAGTTCTACGAGCCTTATGAGCCGCACGGTCAGCATTAAATTAAACAGAAACCTTGTTCTTTGATAACATAGCTTAACTAGGGCGTAAGAAATGGCTTTCTGCAAGGCGGACGACGAAGGGAACCGGAGGCGTACTTGAAAAGTACGTTGAGGATTCCCTGAGGAGTCCAACGCCGCAGAAAGACATTTATTACGTCCGAAGCTTGGGGGCGACTGGCTTCGACGGGGACGAAGATGCCAGGATTGCATGCTGAGGTCCCGTAGGCCTCATTAAAAAAACGGGAAAAACACAACTGCTAACGCAGATTACGCTCTCGCTGCCTAATTAGGCTGCGACGCCCTGCCTGAGGCTGCCTGTGCCGCAGGATTAGGGTGTCATAATTACAGGCTGGCCTGCCTTTTTCCTCCTGCAGGGGGTGGGTGAGACTACAGCGGGATAGCGGTTCTTTTGAGCCTGCCTGCGGGCATGATGAACTGCGAAACCTTAATTCGCACGGCTAAGCATGTAGAGGTCCTGATGCTGAACGCTTCCGGACGCGGGTTCGATCAACAAGGGTCGCCTTTGCCCGTAAGGGCAGAGTGAAAACGGGGCTCACATCGGTGAAGCCTGACGGCATTTCGGCTTTGTATTCACCTGCCCTCTCCCCTTCGGGGAGAGGGCAGGGTGAGGGGAACCTGGATGTCATGGTAACGCCGAGGGGTAGCAAGGGGGCAAACCTCAGGGCTGCCCTGTAGAGACTCATAGACCCGCTGGTCTTCATTGAATGAGCGGGTACTAGGATCCACTTTATAAGTGGATAAGACGCCCCGCATCCTGGATGTTACAGGATGAAGGCATAGTCCAGCCCACTTCGAAAGAAGTGGAAACGCTGTCCCGCCGCCTCCACCAATTTGCAAAGCCCCTGACATATGTTCAGTCAGGGGCTTTATTTATATGTAAAATAGTATAAAATCATTCTGAAGAAACGGATGACAGGATGGCAATATACAGGCAAACAAATAAAATTACATCTGAAGAAGCAGCTTACATCGCTGGCCTGATTGATGGAGAAGGAACTATTTCACTGAGCAGGAAGCATAGAGCTGATAATCGTCAGCTCGTTGTAAGCATCAGTAATACAGAACGTAATCTGCTCAATTACGTCCAAGAAACAGTAGGTGCAGGTCTAATTACAACTAAGCGCACTTCACGCGATAATCATACACCAAGTTTTACATATTCAATCTCAAACAGGCAAGCGCTGGACCTACTAAAGCAGATTACTCCCTATTTGAAGTCTTATAAGTTTGGTCGAGCAACATTGGTTATTGATAACTATGTCAGGTTGACTCCACGAAATGGAAGATATACCTCTAATCAGATAGAAGAGAGAGAATCATTCATTCAGCAATTTTTTTGCCTGAGTTCAAAATAAGGTTTTCAGATAAAATCACAATTGGGGATAATGCCATGCCAGACCCCGGCCATCATGTCAATATTTTATAACATTACATGTGCCAATTAAAAAAAGTAATAACTGTCTTGTAGATACATGGGGTTATGCTATAATGCCTCTGCGTGAATATTGAGCTCACACACCTGCCCGATGATGTTGGCAAACTAAAAAAGATTATTTATTCCTAGGCTGCCTCTGAGCAAAGATATACTGACCTTGAGAGAAGCCATACAGACCTAATAGAGAAGTTCTATTTACTGAAAGAGCAGCTTAGGCACTTAAAGGCTTCTATATACGGGCGAACATTTGAGAAGTATAGCGGTCAGGATGCTTTTCAGACATATCTGTTTAACGAGGCAGAAGAAACCATTGAGGCATCCCCTGATGATAAGAAGACAGAAGAAATTACCGTGAGTCTCTCACAAACGTATTAAGGGTGGTCGAAGGCCGTTGCCTGAGGTACTTCCCCGTGTGAGGGTAGGGTAATTTAAGTGCTTGCAAAGGAGTAACGAAATATGCCGTCCGTCCTTGCATGGATTGATCACGATTCAAAGGCGAGAGAGCGCACTCTTCGCATCCTTTCCCTTTTTCAGGAGAAGGAAAGCCGTGATGAGCTGGGCCTCGGCTCTGTGAGAGATAGTTTTGCGGATCAATTGTTCCCTGGCACAAGCACGATCCAGACCCGTCTTCGGTACATGCTGTTCACGCCATGGATATATCAGGGACTGGAAGATAAGCGACTTTCAATGGATAGCTTTGCGATCCAGGCTGACAAACTGGAAAGAGATCTGGTTCAACCTCTTCTGGACTCCGATGACCAGGCAGGCGTTTTCGGCAAAACAGCTGGCAAACGACTCAAACGGTTACCCAGTTCTGTTTACTGGGCTGGTCTCGGCGCATGGGGTATTCGCCTCACACCATACTCTCAGGAAGAATACTACAAGCGAATCGACGAGATCTATCGGCGTCAAAATACTTTGAAAGCTCTGGAGAAAGATGCCAAAGCGCGAGGTGATGACATCAATGACGATCAGAGATTGGGAGTCCTGAGCTGGCACCCTCGGTTACCTGCGCCCCCGGATACCTTTCCCGCAAAAGTGGATTTTGCCTTATCCCTAGAAGAAGCCGAATTTATTCGGGACCGCATTCAGGTTAGTTGTTCACAAAGCCTACTTTCCTTTTTATCGCTGCATTGCGAACCTGCAGACACCAGAGCTCCATGGGAGCACCCAGACTACGGTCATTTTTCTCAGGAGCATAAAGAGCTGCTGACTCACGCTCGGCTATTCTCCGAGACGTTGCACGGGGCGGCGTTATCCTACAACATCCAGCTTGCTCAACTTCGTGGTCTTGATGACCGTGTCTCAGAACATCAGGCCAGTTTCGATGATTGGGTAAAAAACTTTCCTCTTGATGAAGTAAGAGCCTGGTTAGTAAACCGCCTTTGGGAGTTGACCATTGACCGTCGTCACACGATCACTCCACAGACACGGTCCTTTGTGCAGCAGTGGATCGAGCTGGCCCGAAAATCCCCCAAAGACCTGCTTGAGAACGCAGAGGCAATGAACCTTGTTAAGCACCGGGAGATGAAACTCAAAGGTTCACGTTCTCGATTCAGGAATCAACTGGCACTTAAGCAATGGGGCGGGTATTCCGGTGTCGGGAAACTTGTTTACCGTTGGCCTAATGTAAAGGTTCTCTTGAATGATCTCTATCAGGGCATGAACCGGGGGAAGAAATGCTGAATCCAAACTCCCGAAGCCTTTACACTTCAGCCCTCACTCCTCCACCGGGGATGATTTTCGACGAGGCCATTGCAACGACGTTTTCAATGGACCCAGCCCTGCTGCTTGAAGCTCCCGTGTACCTTGCTTTGATAACAAGCTGGGGGCAGGCTGAGCCTGATCCCTTGTCAATCCTTGAGGCCATACGGAGGTACTCAAAGAGAATTACCGTATATGTTCAAAAAGGTCGAATTCAGGTGCCCCAGATCGCCAAGCCAAATCCACTTTTTGGTTTTCTGGAAGGAATGGTCGTAGAGGTTAAGGCTCCAAACGGAGGGGTCTTCCATCCGAAAGTGTGGGCTATCCGGTTTGTCAGCCCGGACAAAAGCGGCTCAATGCTCAGGCTGGTTGTCTTAACCAGAAATATGACGTTTGATCAATCTTGGGACCTTTCGCTTCAGCTCGAAGGCACAATCGGAGGACGCAAAGCAAAGGTCAATAAACCCCTGGCACACTTCTTCAAATCACTTCCCGGGCTTGCCACAGGAGACGTTGATCAGGCCAGAATCGAGCAGACAATCAGGTTTTCAGAGGATATGCATAGAGCCCAATGGGAGCTTCCCGATGGTTTTGATGAATTGGCCTTCTATCTTCCCGGGACCAAAGAGTTTGACTGGGAACCGCCAACGTCAAATAAAATGGCTGTTATCTCACCATTCTGCTCTGACGAGGCCCTTCAATCCTTGGTGAAGAAAACCAAATCGGCAGACGCATTAATATCCAGGCCTGAGTCCCTAATAAGTATAAAAAAGGACACACTCAGCCTTTTTTCACAGTGTCTTCATCTGGACGAAGCTGCGGAAACCGAAGATGGTGAGGAAGACAATCAGTCGGACCAGCCACTCTCTACTGGCTTGCATGCCAAGGTTTACCTGTTCGAGACACGTTACTATTCTGACTACACGCACATAATAATGGGTTCCGCTAATGCTACAAACGCAGCGTTGCGGGCCTCCAAAAATGTCGAAATACTCGTTGGCCTGATAGGCAAGAAGAACAAAGTTGGCGGCATCGATGAGCTTCTTGGGACGGATGGATTAGGGGAATATCTCATCCCATTCGACTCCCCCAAGGAGGCCGCCATAGATACTGGAAGGCAAGAGGCGGAGGCGTATATAGAGAATGCTCGCCTCCAACTGGCAGACGCGGACCTCTCAATAGTATGCCAGAGTATACCCAAGGAGAAGCTATGGTCTTTAACACTGACTGGAG
>JADLDG010000110.1 GCA_020846775.1 Nitrospirota bacterium | reverse complement strand
TTAAGTCGAAGATAGCTTTGTTGTAAAATAATCCAATGACACTTTTGGAGAAACTCAGAGATATCCATACGGATCAGAAGCTTTGTGGCGAGCCGAGAAATGTATTATTAAATACACATGATGATCTTCTGTTATATCTTTTATCTCTTTTAAGAGGAGATGCACATCTCCTGCCTCAAGTATCACCAGAAATATCTATAGATGAATGGAAGAAGCTGCTCAGTGCCTTGAGAAGTCATTGGATAACCCCGCTGCTTTACTATAAAATTGGCAATTCCCCCCCGGAATTCCATCCGCCGGGAGAAATTTTAGACCAGATGAGGACAGCATTTCTGTTAAGCCGCATCCAATGTCTTAAAATAGAGAAGCAGGTTAATGAAATCGTCAACAGTTTCAACAGAAAAGGGATAGAGTTTATTGTACTGAAAGGCCCTGCCCTTGCCCATTCAATATATCCTGATCCTGCAACAAGACCCCATTGCGATCTTGATATATTAGTTCGGGAAGAAGATTTCATTAATGCCAAAGGACTTCTTGAGGAGATAGGTTACAAATCTAAAACAAGCAGATTTGGCCATCTTAAGGGCGTTGATTGTGAAGAGGCATTTACACACCAAAGAGACCCGGACAAGAATATTATGGTTGAGCTGCACTGGGATTTACATATATTATCAGGACATAAGGGCAAGCAGAATATTAAAGAGTTGTTTCACCGCAGCATTCAATTGGAAACTCCTTCCCTGTCTTTTAAGGTCTTGGATCCTGTAGACACGCTTATTGCCTGTGTTCTGCACATGACCGTTACTCATAGTGCTGATATAAGATTACTCTCAATTTATGACATTGCATTGCTTTTACAAAAGATTACAGATAAGCATGAGTGGCAGATACTGATAGAAAGGAGTATAGAGTTCAATGCCCGTATTGGATTGGAAGAATCCATAAAAATTGCACAGCTCTGGACCGGATTAAACTTACACGCTGATTTTATTGACTTTCACAAATGGCCGACTGCATCAGACATAGAATACAGGATTGTTCCCAAAGTTAAGAACATTCTGGGCACGGTATTAAATTTGAATATGTCTGTTTCTTCTAATCCGCTTCAAAAAGTGAGGTATACATTCCGTCTTGCGTTCCCGGGGACAGACCATATCCGCAAGGCATATCCACCTTCCCGAAACTGGCTGCTGCCATTATCATACATTAAGCGCTGGTTGAAATGGATCAAATAATTATGGCAGCACAGCGAGCGTAACTCGAAGGGGATATTCATGGTGGGCGGGTGTGGGGGCGGGTGTGGGGTCGGACCACATGATCCCTTTGTTTCATAAGGGAATAAAGCTGCTTAAGTATTCATTTTACCCTCTTAGAATGCCATTATTTGCCTCACTAACAAGGCCATAAGGAATTTATGTGATACTTGAGAGTGATGTACAATATAACTCCCTTACCCCATCTTCTCATCTTCTCTCTTCGCATAGATAGCAGCAAGGTAAGGAAGGTCCTTGGCTGGAGGCCGCCGTTTACTGTGGAAGAAGGGATCCGTGAGACAGTTTCCAGCACTTTACTGCAGCAGACAACATATGATAAAATTTGAAAAATGAATAGAGGTGCACTATGACACGATTACTTGAAAAAGCCTTCAAAGAGGCATCTAAACTCCCTTCTGTTGAGCAGAATGCACTCGCGAAGTGGGTGCTCGAAGAACTGGAGGCCGAGAAAAAATGGGGAAAAGTATTTGCCGAATCGGAGGATGCCCTTGACAGACTTGCAGACGAGGCATTGGAGGCTCATAAGAAAGGTAAAACACAGCCATTAGATATTGACCGCCTATGAAATCAAGAGCAACGGATCGTTTCTGGAAATGCTATGCAGGATTATCGGAAGTAACAAAGAAACGAGCAAAGACGGCTTACAAGCAATTTCAGGAAAATCCATACTATCCAAGTCTGCATTTCAAACAGGTTCATTCAACACGTCCCGTCTATTCAGTAAGAATATCAAGAGACTTTAGAGCGCTTGGCATTATTCAAGAAGAAAATGTTATCTGGTTTTGGATCGGGACGCATTCGGAGTACAATAACCTATTGAAACAATTGAGATGAGCATAAACTGTTGGGACAATTATAGTTCAGGGACAGTGAGGTGTTAGTCGTCCTTAGTATTTTATTGTTCATTTTTTTCAGTGCAATATGTTCTGCTATTGCAGACGGATGTATTGGTTTCCTCCCTTTTAATTTCCCCAGGGCAAGGGTGTTTATGGGGGATGTGGGGAGTATTTTTTTGGGTTTTGTGTTTGCCTCTTTTGTGGTCAGGCTGTCAACGTCAGTAGAAGTCTTTCTATGTTTGATTATGTTCTTATGTACTTTTTATGCGGATTCCGTGCTTACAGTTTATTATCGCTGGAAACGGGGAGAAAACGTGATGCAGGCCCATCGAAGTCATTTGTATCAGTACCTGAGTAATGAGTTGAAATTACCGCATTGGAAGGTAACGCTTTTATATGCTGCAGTACAACTTTGCTTTGGGGTATTTGCAGTTGCTGCATACCAAAGGTGGTTGGTTACACAACTCATATTATTTCTAACATTTTCCATAGCTTTCCTGGTTAGTTACAATTTAGTCAAGGCGATGATACCAAAACTTTCTGAACAGTGAAAATACCAAAGAAGTGGAAATTTGTTGTTGCCTTTCTTGTCATACTGTCTGCGATTTATCTATCCCGCCCGTTATA
>JADLDG010000109.1 GCA_020846775.1 Nitrospirota bacterium | reverse complement strand
GTTCATTTAGCACCTGAACCGGCGTCTCATCCATATTGATCAGGGGACCTGATCGTATCTCCTTCTGAAATAAAACCATCAGCGGCTCACAACTACTGCCAACCACTATCATCCAGTTCGCCATCGTTGCACGGCCCAGATCCACCCCCATCCTCTCAAATATCTCCTCCTGACGATGCAACGGCAGTGAATCTGCATACTTGGATGTTGCAACGTGGGCAACAAGCCCGGGTGTTGCAATCCCCTGCGGTATCAACTGCGGCGGAAGTGGTGCAATCTTTACCGCTCCACCGTCACTCTCCACACCCTCACAGCCCTTGCACGCATATTTGTATCTGATATTTTTTATCACCTGCATCTTTGCAGGAATAATGTCGAGCCTCTCTGATACCTCATCACTAATACGGCTCAACTGGGCTCCGCAGCCACATATCTTCTCTGATTCCGCTAAATCATGAATTACTTCCACACGGGGAAGTTCGGGAGGAAGCGGCCTTCGGCCGCCCTTGGGGCGCTTATATGAGGCAATACTGACTTCTTCTGTCTTCTCCTCAGTGGCAGTTGTTTCAGCAACATCCTCAGGCTCGTTAAACAGGGATATCTGAGGAGTGGCGTCTTCTGCTACATACTTCTCAGATTTGCGCCCATAGATGGTATCTTTAAGAAGTCTGATCTGCTCTTGCAGAATATTATACTGATTTCTTAAGTTGGTGAGATCTCTCTCAAGAGTACTATTATTATTCTTTATTTCTGTATATGTAGCAGCCTGGGAATGAATAATTTCTTTGAGGATACTGACATTATCAGGAAGGCTTGCAAGATCCACATTCATGAGACAGCATTATAGCATAACCTCATGATATTGCAAGACATTCCTTGATGTTTTATGCTGTTTTCCTGATGTTTTTATAACTTTTTTTATCCCTTATAACCTCGTCACACCAGTGCGGTATAACTCAGCTTGTCATGCGCCCTGACATCCCGGGTATCGAGTCCCTCAAGCAGCCAGGAAAGCTCTCGCCCCTCCATCTCCACCACCCCATTATTGTATGAGTCAGGCCACCGGAACCGGTGCTTCTCCAAACGCTTCTGAAAAAGGCAAAACCCATTTCTATCCCAGTAGAGGATTTTTAAAATATTACGGCGCCGGTTCGTAAATACAAAAAGATTCCCGGAGAACGGATCAAGTTGCATACTGCTCTCTACCAGCACTGAAAGTCCGTTGATCGCTTTGCGCATATCCGTGTGTCCCATGGCAAGATAGACGCTAATATTTACAGGCACTACAAACATCAGGGCGCCCATCCCACAGTATCAAGAATCCTGCGCAGGGTAACCTGGTTAAATCCATCTCCAATCTCTATACATGAGCCGCCTCTGATAATCAGTTTCAGAGTGGCTGTGGGTTTAACTACAGTTGCCTGTGGTGTCTTTACTGCAACAGGCACAAAGGTAAGGCCCGCTGCAGGCTTGCGGCACATCTTTCTTTTCCAGTAACCAAAAAGTTTGATGTTTAGATCATGGCGGCGGCAATACTCAGCCTGACTTGTGCCGCTTTGTTTCCACACCTCAACATGATCCTGCCAGAACTGCTGTTTATCCTGTTTATCTCTATTCTCAATTTCATTACTGATATCAAACATGACATGCCCCCTTTCGTTTGTTGAGTGCACATCATGTCATATCAATTGAATGCTGGGAAGATGCGGTTAATTAGACGCTTACGAAAGATACGGATCTCGAAGAATACGGTAATAGTTGGAGATATTACAAAGAGGGAAAAGAGGGCAGGTCATAAGACTGTGAAATCCACCTACAAAGCTAACGTTTGTAAAATTTGGATAATCATTGATTAACAAGAGAAAGAGAGAGTAACGTTCAGCATAAGGCGCGGCGGCTTTTTGCCGTAGCCCTTAATGCTGTTGTTCGGTCATGTTGATAGTTTCAGATAGGTTTTTAATACTACAGAATTCTCAATTTGTGTTTTAAGGTTTGTCATCATTTCAATCACGCCTGCACGCATCACGTCATATTCGCCCGGATCAACATTCGTGGACTCACCATGGGCAACAAAGTTGCGCCTACCCAACAAACTCGAGTCAATGAACTTTTCCCTAGTTTCGAAGGGCCTATAGTCTAAACCGAGGCACCACAAGATTTCGCGAAGCACTGCTGATGATAGGTTGGAGCCCGTATCAATAGCCGTTTTATACGGGATTGCTGCTCGGCTCGGCATTTGAGAAAGATAAAAATTTGTTATTTTACCGAATTCTGACGATTTTAGAGCCTTTGGCTCGAAATTTACGTGCTTCCTCATAGACAGTGTCAGCAGATTGGGGTGCAGTTCTTCATTGCGATGTCTTTGCATGGCAATGAACTCAAGGAAACAGCGCCCAGCAAGCTTCACGAAACCTTCCCAGTGGGCATACAGGATTGTAATGCTACAACGGCCCAAAACGTTACGCCTTGTGGAATCGAGTGGCATTAGACCTATGTAGTATTTAAGGTCGGAAAGCTCCCTTTTTCGCCAAGCGAGTTCCCATGCGAGCCTATCGGTGAGATCGTCAACGGTCCTAATGCTCATTTGGAAGTATCTTTTCGAAATATCTTCCGCCCAAGCGGAATAAGATGAGGTAGACGTGAATTTGCTCTAACCCCCGAACCTGACCATTTCTGGTATTCTGAATCTGAATATAGTTGTTGCGTTTTTTCCTTCGTTTCTTCCGGTGATGGCAAGTTAGGATGATTAAAACCTAGCCCGAAAGATACAACCTCAAAAGGAGATAGCAGAAATCCCCCTTTAAATTGCCCATCGGTGTATCTTCTAAAAGCATTCGCACCAAGAGCATCATTGAGATGGTCAAATGTCTCTCGGAACCGAGTCTCTGCTGACTTTCTCTCGAAATGTTTGTCTTGCGCTATTTCCACCATACGGTCTGTTAAGTATTCGCCCACATCTTTCGAACGATCATATTCATCAAGATCCAAAGTTGAAAAAACAATGAATCTCAATGCAAGCTCAATGTCATATTGTTCAGAAATATTCTTATCGCTGAGAGCAATACATTCTTGATATGGTTGATACGCACTAATAGTACTGATCCACTTATGGAAATCTGGTTTGACCATGACCATTATGCAATTTCTGACTTCCTGAGGAGTTAAGTTTGCACCTCCAGTATTGAGACGCTGGAACAACTCATATTTGGCAATCTGGTCGCTTTCACGGAGGACGATGCTAACGGCAATTTTGCTTCTCTTAATTAGGAGCCGTTGTTCAGTCGTAAAAGAGTTGTCTGGATCATTGGGATCATTCCACTTCTTTCCTTTTAGTGATGGCAAGTATTTTGTTTTTTCCAACTTGAGCGGCTCAATGTTGTTTCCGTTTTCGTCTTTTAAGACTCCGACAAACTGGTAGAGTGTTGATAACCGCTGCAAACCGTCAATGACATCCCATACACCTTCCTTGCGTTGACTGACGAATATAGGGGGAATAGGAATACCTAAAAGAATTGATTCAATGAGCCTACTTTTTTGAGTCTCACTCCAACGATAAAAGCGCTGAAACTCGGGGTGAATATCTACCTCCTTATTTTCATAAAGGCTTATCCATTCGCCAATTGACATCCCATATTCATCGGTTCTAATTTCCTTGCGCATTGAGTCTATTTCATTGTTAAGTGACATTTTTACCTCATTTAATTGTGACCGAACTTATAATATCCTGAACTATGTACCCAAATACACTGATAGAATCCTGCAAGGTATCATGGTTGTAAATATAGCATCTATGTCTCAAAATGTTATCTTCTCTTAGTCTATTCCGTTGTAGATTAACGATAGAAATATACAATATTTTGACGATTTGTGGAAGCGTTAATTACCGTCAACTATGAATAATTCTCCTTAAAATAAGTTCTTTGTGAAAGCATCGCAAAGATAACCCTTATAAGTTTATGTGCTGTAGCAAATATAGCCTTTTTAGATGGTAGTCCATCTTCTTTCCTCCGCAGGTGCCTGTTGCCTCTTTTGGATATTCTGCTATACCCTTCAAATTTACCGGACTGGTATACAGTTGGGTCGATACCGGCGAATGCAATTAGGTTTTTATGTGAGGCATAGTTGGCTATATGTCCCATTTCAGCCAAAAAGGTAGTAGCGGTACCATTATCAATGCCATCAATCGATGTTATTATCTGCAGGTCTTTAATCATTGCTGATTTACAGTATTCTATAAGCACCTTAGTAAGTTCATCACGCCTTTCTTCGAGATGCATGAGGGTTAATATCTTCCCGGGCAATATCAATTCCTTGGCTGGACTAAACGAGGCTATAGAGGTTTTAGCGGCCTCCAAAATCTTATCAGGGGAGAAAGATATTTTATTTCCTTGACCTGGCGGCTTAAGAGCTTTTGCAATAGCTTTTGGTCTAGCTGCTTTAATAATGCGAGCAGAAGGATACTCTTTAATGAAATTTAGCAGGGTCTTAGTAAAAATATTGCAGATTGATTCCAGTTCAGGAAAAATGGTCTGAAGGATTCTTTTGATCTCTGTTTTATTAGCTGAGATGAGGTGAGAAAGAGATTCCCTTTCCCTGGCAATATCCCGTAGATCTTGTTTATCTTGAGAGATGGACATGTTTGATATAGAGTCCTTGTTAACAATAAGAAACTGAGCAATAGTCCTGGCGTCTTTCTTGTCAGTCTTGGTCTTTCTAAGTGAGAGCTTGGTAAAGTTGGAGATAAGAAGAGGGTTAATGATAACCGCATTGATGTCTTTTGATGTAAGGAAGGAGAAGAGATTAATGTGGTAACATGCGGTGGATTCCATGGCAATAATAACCCCTGAGAGGTCTTTACAGTGAGATGTTACAGTCATCAGTAGCTCAGAGAAACCATCTGAGTTCATAGCAAACGACATAGAAAAAGAACTCTTGCCTTCCTTGGTAAGCCCGTGAGCTGAAGAGGATTCCTTAGAAACGTCTATTCCAATAAATAGATCATACATGGTTACACCTCCTTTATTTAGATTCTTAGGACCAGACAGGGTCCACCTCCCAATCAATCCTCCCTTGTAACCAGGGTTCTAAGACCCAATCAACTTATTATGACTTTGGGAGGCAGGGAACAGACTGAAGTAAGGGTTCATAGACCCGGGAAGAAATAAGTCCTCCTGCCTTTCCATCTGTTATACTTTTATACCATAATTATTAGTAGGAGGAAGAACTACTCAACCAGGTCGTTACACCTGGTTTATTGTAGTCAAGTATTTTTTTAAAATAATTTAATTCATATTTATTAATGTTAATAGCAACCAATAATTAATGTTAACCCTTGCCCAACCCTGGTGTTTAGAGAGTCTCAACGAAGCTCTGACCTTGCTTCATTGGGGATAAGGTTAGGGGGTGGGGAGTTGCCTAAGCTACAAAAGAAGGTCGGCTTTTGCCGCCTTTATGGTGCATATAGATAATCTCCCCGCATAAATTAATTCAGTTTAAGCCACCTTTAACATCATTTCTGTCTCCTGATAACTGTCTATATAGTCACACTGATTTCTAACAAGAGCAAAGATAATTCTGAGAAGTTTTCTGGCAATAGCCACCAATGCTTTCATCTTCTTCATCCCTCTTTGAAGATACCCCAGGTAGGTCTGGCGCATGCTGCCATGTCGACTGACCATGTTCATTGCAGCATTAAACAGGAGTTTTCTCAACAATGGACGCCCTCTTTTGGATATGCGGCGATTCCCTTTATGCTTGCCAGAACTCACCTCAAAGAGATCCAGCCCGGCAAGTTTGGTTATCTCGGAAATGGTTCCAAATTGATTGAAATCACCTACTTCACCAATGAGGCCTCCCACAGTTACTGTACTGATCCCTTTGATAGAAAGTATAAAGCGGCTGTATGGGACCTGCTCAAGATGACAAGACATCTTTTGCTCCACATCGGCAACAAAGCTGTTCGATGCCTCGATCAGCTGCAGAATATTTTGAATCTCAAAGGCCAACCCTTCCTGACCGTGATCAATGCCCACAGATTCCTTAGCGGCCGTATAAAGCTCAGTGGCACGCTCTATCCCCAACTTTCCATAGCTTTTTTTCCTGAGTAAAAGTGTCAAGGGCTCCAGGCCATAGGTCACGATATCTTTGGGGGTCAGAAGATGCTTCAAAAGATAATGGGAACTTTTGGTTTTAACATTCTTCATTATCTGTAAAAACTCCGGAAATATAAGATAAACAAGCTGTTGAAGCTGATTGTATAGCGCTGTACGCCTCTGCACGCATCTCTCCCTGGCTTGAGTTAACCGGCGGAGTTCCGCAGCCGATCCCTCAGGAATAACAACAGTCAAAGCATGGCCTAATGAGATGATATCAGCTATGGCCATTGGATCTTTCTTGTCCGTCTTATTCGGTGAATTGCCATGAAGTTCTTTGAGTCGCTTGGTATGCACCGGATTGCCCTGAACTAAACGCACAGGCTTTCTTCGCAAATAATGAAGTAGCGGTTCTCCATAAGGACCTGTCGACTCAATCCCTATCACAACATTCTCCAGATTATATCTTTTCATGGCCCAGGAAATACGTTCCCAAAACTGGGCAAATCCACGTCCGTTATTGAAAAATTCAAAGGACTTTATGTCTGTTCCATCAGGACAACGATAATACCCCGTATGTTTTTCTTTGCTAACATCCGCAGTGTCAATCAATGTTTTTCCATAGTCTATACCTGTGAGTCTTTTCTTATTGTTTATCATTGCTATACTCCTTCCCTTGTTTAACCAGTTTGCATATGGATTCAACTAAGAGTATGGCCCTTTTTACAGGAAACTATCATAGCTACAGTATAGCAAGAGCAAGCTACAAAGGTTCATTCTTCAGGAGATGTGAGTATTAACTATTACGGGGAGAAAGTTGGGAAATAGAATGGTTGTCTATGTTTTTTTCACTATATGATTCGATATATATATGTATCTTCAATAAAAACACCGTTAATTGTATTCCGCGAAAATCTTATTCCAGCTATGTCCTTTCCCGTTTTTATGGCCGTTCGTAACAATGAGATAATAGGATCATTGTTGTCAACGACAGAGATATCCTTCAGAGCTATTTTTTTGTCATCCGGCAATTTAGAGATAACAGACTGAATTTTTTTATATAATATTTTAGGGCCGTAAATTCTTACTTCAGGTGATGCAATTATCAAACGCCAAATATTTAAATCCGTAACATAGAACCATAAAGAGGCACTAACTTCTAACTGTGCCTTATCAAGATATTCCGTAAGTTCTTTGCCAGCAGAAATCATTTCTTCTGAAAATATATCTACGAACATTGCTATCTACCTTTCTTTAAAAAGAACCCGGGGGGTAAATATTGTTTTGCATAGCTCTCTTTTTACCATAATCTCTTTATCCATGTTAAGACTCCAGTTTTTCTGGCTGTTACTGCTGAATAAATATCCTTAGCTTTGAGTTCTGTTATGTTATTAATATATCTGTATTGCTCTGACCAGTCTTTAACAATCGTCCAATTCACTGCAAAATTTGGATTTCGTTTGATCTCTTTCTCATGATGGACTTTTAGACCAGAAATTTCAAGTAGTCTTGCTATATTGTGTGTATAACTATCATTCACAAGCCTTTGATCTGGAAAGTCAAAACGTTTTGTCTGTTTGGCTATACACGCTTTGAAGGCACATTCGATGGCATATCCTAACAAATAATATGCACCTTCAAAGCACTTATTATCTAAAAGGACTTTGGCTTCCTTAACTCTTATATTAGCAAGAATTTGTAGATCAAATCGATTCATTATCAGTATATATCCTCCTTTTTTCTCGCTGTTCTGCCCTAACGCTTGAAATTAGGGGCTCGGTTATTATACGCCCGCTGGAAGCGGTCGTTAGAACCCGATCTGACAGGTACTACCCCTTTTTCTTAGGAGGGGGCGGCGGCTTGCTTGGCCGAACATTCTTTGTGGGGGTCGTTTTTTGTACCCCTCCTTTAACTTGACCACGAGTGGACCCTTCATTTAGTGGTTTCTTTTCCACTTGCCTCCTCCAGTATTTCCGTAGGCACTCCTTCGATAACAAAGCGCCCCATTTCTCTGCAAAGATATATGCTTGGGACAGAATAATATTCGTCTGAATCTTCGTACCCGTAAACCGTTACCTCGGATAATACGATTTCTTGGATATTATCGTTTTCTGAGTATGAGCAAATGCGCCCCTCATAAGTAAGCTTCCTTTCAAAGTCACGAACATAAACCCAATCAATTTCGTCTGCGTTCAGATAATAATAAAATAGATTCTCGTCTCCATATTTATTAGACACACTGATTCTCTTTGCGATTTTATTAAATGTCTTATGGTTAATTAGGTATGCGGCAAAGAATGCAACAGGCACAGACATTATCGTTGCTGCGCCTACCTCGAATAGGTCGATTTTGGAGTGGCTATTAGTGGCTATGGTCCAAACATCCAAGTATCCACTAAGGGAAGGTAATAGTTGGAGGTACGGTTGTAGCATGCCAAGCAGCCATCCTACAACTTGAAGTGCCACGTAACACGTAACGCCAAAGATGAATGAATAAATGCTGTACTTGAACGAGCCCCAGCCACGCGAATGGTTAGTGATTTTGTCGGAAATCACTGTGGCGATGAGCCCTGGGAAAAGGATAATAGATACTGCAACGGCTAATTCATTCATTTGACTATGATTCTAACATTGTTCATATTGATCCGTAAATACCACTAACGTTGTTGCAATAGCCGTATAAGGCGCCTGTAAAATAAGTGCCGTTTTGGCCATAAGCAGTGATCTATCAGGAAGTTGTAGATAGGCGTTGTTTTTATCGCGGTGTCTTATGCTGACCAGCATAAGATGTGATGAAACCAAGGGACTACAAAATCAATTCCTGAAATTATAGAAAATATGGGATTGTCATTTTCATATCAAAAGCATATAATTTGTACCCATAAATGGGTTTTTCGCATATTATACGGGTCGCATAATCGTAGTTTAGATGTTAACGGCCACAATGGTGGTAAAACGTCGCTGAACTCAGGCATGGAGGAGACACGTCAGATGTCAATCGCGAGCAAGTCGAACGAGGAACTCAGCTGCACGATAGCGGATAATTTGGTTCTTCGCGATCCCTTCATGATCGCCTCGTCTCACTACACCGAAAGCGAGTCATCTTTTGAGGCGCTAGCTCCTTTCTCACCGGCTGCGCTTACGCTCAAAACAGTATCAAACAAATCAGGTGGCGCGGGAAAGAAGGAAGAAGGATTGACTAGGGACAAAGTGATACTTTGCTATCCCGAGGATGGCAATCGCTTGGGCTCGTTTAGCGATGGACCAAAGAGGTTCGAGCTTTGGGATACTCCGAGCTGTTTTAAGAACATACAAACAGCAAGACGGCTTCTTCCTGATACAAAACTCGGCTTGAGCGTTGCTGAGGGCGAATCTTATGACGAAATTGCAAAATCGTTTGATCTATCTCTCGTCGACTACGTGGAGCTGAACTGGAAGTATACGTTTAGAAATGTCGACTTTATAAAGCGGACAGAAGCTATGTTGAACGATTTGGAAATGTTCTTTAAGGCTTTTAACTCACACCTATTGATAGTCAAAATCCCTTACGAATTGATGCCATATCTGGAGCGAGAGGAACTCCGCAAGATTTATGAATTGCTATATAATAGGAAGGCGACGCTGCTCCTGCTCAACACGAAGAAATGCATTGTACCTCCTTCGAGGCAGGAAGATAATAAGAAGTTTAGAGACCACGGCGTTATATTCGGTGACCATCTTTTTCTGGATACCTTCAATGTATTAATGCGACTTACTACACTGCGACAGCGTGGATGGACAATGCCAAGGCTTTTGGCGACAGGAGGAATAACAGATATTGGAGCCGTGGTAGATGTCATGGCAGCTGGGGCAGAGGCAGTTCAGCTTTGTAGCGCGTTAGATTACCGCAGGATCTTCGTCCTAGAAATTCTTAGGCGACAGTTGCGTCAATTGATAAAAGAAGCTGATGTGAAAAACCTTGAAGAATTCAAGAACAATAGACTTCGCGCTGAAAACCACGAATACTGGTTGTCGGTGGCGAACCGAACTCGAGAACTGGAGACGCATCACACGAGAGTGAAATCGCAAATTTCTGGAAGTAAGAGCCAGGTGATAGAAATCTTCGAGAGAACAATTCAGTTCGAGACTCTCGCACAACCTCCTGACTCAAGCAGGACACAAGACGTTGAATCTTTGCCGGAGAGCGAAAGTGTCGTGTTTCTGATAAACCGGTCGAACATAGTGGCTTTTATCCTTTCGCACCGAGTGCTTCGAGAATATAGGTTTTCGAGTGAAGCAGTAGACGGTGCCGCTGATATACGAAAAAAGATCATAGAAAATGAGCCCGAATTCGACCTTGCCATTATTCCGGATCTGGTAGCCAACGCAATTTTGGAGAATCAGAAGGAAGATGCAGTCAAGCCGTTCAAGATCATTGGCTCGGTCGGCTATTCGATAATTGAAGTGGTTGGTGTCATGGAGAATCTTGATTCAATTCACAACTTGTTTCACTTCGGCGGCACTGGATCCTTGGAGGCATTAAAGAAGCTACTGCCACGCCTCCCCATCAACAAGCTGGATCTACGCGAGATTAAGCGACCACAGGAGTTGTCGCCGTTACTCGCGTTTTGGAGCAAAGACGATGCGATCTTGGCACGAGGTCCGTTAACACAATTGTATGCGTTATTAACCGACAAGAAGACGAAAAAAAAATGGAAGGCCGTTCATCAGCTCAAAACAGACCTCGTTTTGGTCGCCTCGTCACGATTCTTAAGGAATGCTTCTGACGATCACGCAAAGAGTATATTAGGTCGGCTATGTAAATTGAGTTATGAGGCGAATCATGATGCTAAATATGCAGCTCGTGAAGCGTACGATCTTGGTTACATGAATCACGTGGCAAACCTGCTTGGCGCGAGCGTATTAGCTTAAGTCGCAGTAGATGACATCTAAATAAAAGCGGCCTGCGAGCGACGCGGCGCAAGCGCCTTGTGCCTGCGGAATATGTCAATGACTTTGAGACACACCTCGTTCGCATTTAGTGTATTTATTCCTCACTCACTGGTATCAGTTTAGGCCTGTTAATCCATGCAGCTTCTGGTACTAATGGAGGCACAGGGATTCTTTTGACAAACCGCTCGGGGTGTAATGCATATGCAGCGCGTAGGATCTTGCATAATTGGTTCCTGTTTAGCAAGAGGAGGCTAATAAGAAATGGATCGGATCATTTTAATGAAGAATCTAAATGCCTATACTGGGCGATTCTCTTCAAAAAACAATCAAAAGACGCCAGAAAAAAAGGTCGGGTGGTATATCGAGGACAATCTACTGGAAAAAATACCTATTTTGGCATTGAGAAACAGGGGCATCGACAGTGCCAATGATTCCCCCTTCTCATGGAAACGAGATAGAAACCTTCGACAAGCAATAACCCTTGCACTGGAGACGCTGAAAGCGTGGCAAGCGTTCAGGCCAGGAAAAGCCAAAGAGTTAATGTCAGATCTTATAGATGATATGCCTGGCATCATTGTTAGTTTTCAGAAACAAATGTCCAAGTACGATGTTGGAAATGTACGGGATATATTGCACCTTGAACAGGATATGTATAATGCCGTATTGAAACTGGTCGCAAAAACAGTAGCTGAAGTTTCAGCATATAAGACTGATCAAACCCCTATGCTTGGGTCAAAGATCATGCACTTCTTGTATCCGGAATTTTTCCCTGTATGGGATACTGGCTGGATTAAAAATAAATGTCTCATTAATGAACCAGATCATATGGGTGCTTGGCTCCCCAAAGATGTGTTAAATCAGATGAAAGGTCATAGCCAGGCTGCTGCGACGTATTCTCATTATTTTTCCCTTATGTTGAAAGATTTAGACCAAATAGGAGCGAGAGAGTACAGGAAAATGGAAGATGTAGTGATAAGGCATGCCGAAATTCCGCGAGAGGTGATAGAGTGGCATTTCTACGATATTACTCCTATCGTGTTTGAATTCTGTTTGCTTGGTAAACATATTGAATAATTTTGAGAGGAAAGGTCTATTGAAATGACAATTGAGGGTATTTGGACATTTGGGATAATGATAAGATATTTAAAACTGTGAAATACTAGGAAGGAGGGGATCAACAGAATGCCAGGTCCTTACACACATATATCACTGGTACGCCTTTTAACTTCAGGAAAAGCACAAAATGACCTCAGTTTACCCCCGAAAGCCAGAAGTGCTTTATTAAAATACCCCGAGTTAAGCCATATGGGATCTATAAGTCCCGACTACCCTTATCTTAATCTCATCACTGGTAAAACGGAATCGGAGCATTGGGCCAATGCCATGCATCATAAATATGGGATGCTTACGAAGGAAAATGTCTTACACGTCGGAATTGATTATCTCAAGAACCTTACGGGGGACGAACAATCACAATGCTTAATTTGCTTACAAATAAGGCACAGAGTGCTATGGAACAAGGGTATTTTGAAAAGGATGAGCTATCTGTAAGAGATTATATCGGGAAGATGAATCCTGATGTTTTAGAATGGTTCGACAAGAACAAATATGAACTAAAAATGGGAGTTGTCGGTGATCACTCTGTAGTTATGGTATGCGATGAAGGGAGACCTATTTTCGAGGATACATATTGTAACCCCGGTTATCCAGATAAGGATCACAGAGGTAATCAGAACCTTAAGTCATGTGAAATAACTATGACTGCTGAGGAAATAAAGAGACTCTGTAAATAACCGTCATTTTAAATTTAAGAGGGAGAAATGGCTAATTATGGTGAAGAACTTGGGTATTGGGGTCTCCGCCTGAATGGGTTTTTCCCAATAACCAATTTTATAATCCACCAGTCTGATGGCATTGAGTATTTGACAGACTGCGATATTCTTGGGGTAAGATTTCCACATGTATACGAAGAAATCGGAGTGCAGAGACATCTCCAAACTATACAGCGATTCCAGAGGTCTATTCCCCTACTGGCCTGCAGCCTATTTCTTCTCACATCCTTTCCATTTATGCCCATGTAATCCCAGACTATCGGTAGTTCTATAAACACCCTGTCGACCTCCAATCTCTCACAGGTCGCCGGGACCAGCCGCGAAATCCTCAATCGCGTCATGAAACTCAACCAAGAAATTCATGAACAGAAAGTCTGAGCAGAACTATTGGAAAAGGGGAAGGCCAGGAAGAGAAAAACTGACAGCAGTAATAAAACACCCATATTGTTAGATTGAATGTACATAGCCAGATATAATTCTATTATCGTTTTTTAGATAACAGATTACCCATGGACTAAAAGAACTTTTGCCCATTATTCTGATTCTTATTCCGGTTATGTTATGATATATTAAGCACATTGAGTGCCTGCGTATGTGAGGAGATTATAAGGTTGGCCACGATAAAATACCTTGTATTAACCGGTGCATTTATTATTCAAGGATTTCATAAATAATAATGGAGAAACACCTTTTCGATAATACTATTGATGCCTTTAAGAATATAGGTTATAAGAACAGTCTGATTAAGAAAGACTACAAATATGCAGACCTGTTTTCGGTTGATGTGCCAATCCGAACCGTGGGGATGGCTGTCTTTGGACAAGAACCTTTGGATTATCGTTCTGCCTGTTTTGGGGTCCAAATGGCAGGTCATAACCGGTCGTCTTCCGCTCTTGTCAATGAACTAAAAGCCCTTGGCGCTCCACAGATAT
>JADLDG010000108.1 GCA_020846775.1 Nitrospirota bacterium | reverse complement strand
GTAGTTATGGGAGCCAGAACAATATCTGCATCGCCTGTATCTAAAATGATAAGTGCAGGACGTCTTTTTTTGTCACCGGTGGCCTGAATAAAATCTATCAAGACAACATCTCCAAACTTATAGACGATCATAGATCGCATCCTCCTCATCGTAGGCATTTAAGAGATGCTTTTTAGAGGCTTCTTGCCAAATGCGATCCTCCTCTTGATCATTGGCGATCAAGATTTTAATATGGGATCCTCGCTGGTCCGGAATCGGCTGACTCAACTCCAAATGCGTTTCATCTATGACCGTTGCTGTAATAACCTTTGCCATCTTTTTTACCCCCTTTCTTTTTATTCTTGAATACCCCATAAATTTGTTATATTAAATTACCAAAGAGCTACCTTGAGAATATGGGTAAAAATATAAACTGTCAAGTCAAGATGATCCAAAGGTCGTTAAGCTTGTAAATTCCAAATTACACTATGGAAAATTGAGATGTGTTGCCAGAATTACGTCTATCAGAATTATGGACAGATAACCCGTAAGCCTGCTTTCTTCCTGCTGTGAGTTTTCTGCTTGACGATAATTTGGACATCCCTTCCGAGGATATTCAAGAATTGGATCAACCTCTCCAGGGAAAATCCGGCAAGCCTTCCGTTCATAATTGCGGATATTTTGGGTTGGTCCACATCCAGAAGCTGAGCAGCATCAGTCTGATTCAGATGCCGCCTGGTGATAATTTCAGCAATCTTGCGCGCCAATTCAGCCTTTGCCAGCCGGTCTTCAGGTTCGGACAACTCCATGTCTTCAAACACATTGCCGCTGCTAATTGTTATGTCTTTCATCCTTGTTTCTCCTCTTTACTCGCGTGGTGCTCTTTTGCCCGTTGCAGGCGTGCGTTTATAAGCTCCAACTCTTTCTTTGGTGTTGCTATGCCACTTTTAGACTTTTTCTGGAAGACGTGCAGGATATAGACCGTATCAGCCAGTTTAACGGTGTATACAGCGCGATACGTATTAGTGTCGTGGAACTGCGGCACCATACATGTTTACCTGGGATTTCATTAATCACGTTTGTCATGCTGACGAAGCTGCTCTATGGCTATTTCCACTATGGCCCTTGTTACAAATATACTGCTTATATCATAAAGGTCGTTCAATCTGCCTTCTGCTTCTGCCAGAGATATTATCCCTGCGTGATGTGACTTAATTACTACACCTAAAGATCCAATCGGTACAATGTCAAGCCGCTTCGCCGCGTCACGAACAGCCAAGTCATCAGTCAAAACCAAAGGCACATCAATGCTTTTACAAAGATAAAGGCATTCCCGTTCTCCGTAATCCAGGTCATCACAGCCGTTATCCCTTATAAACCTTCCCACATCCAGATGGTTAACTGAGTGACGCTTAATATTTTCGAGTTCATTCAATTCTACCTTTGTTAAATGTCCGTGTTCCACGGTCTCAGTCCACACTGCATCAGGGATGTGTAAGGTTGGGAATATTTGAAGATACGTAAGACAGCCTATCTCCTTCAAATGGATGATTGGTCCAGCATCGGCAACAGCAGGCTTCAATTTCCCATTGCCCAAGCCAGGTCCTCCATCATCGCCTTGTGCTGACGTTCCGCAATTTCCACAAGATCTATCCCTACGGAGTCTATTGCCTCTTCACGGTTTATATCTCCTTGCAAATACCGGCCAAGAACCCTCTCCCGCCACAGTTGCCGCAGGCCAACCTGAAAGGCCATAGTCATTACCTCTGCTTCAGGTTTGCGGGTCTCACGAGATATGGTCTCCAGGTAATTCATTACATCTGTCATGGTTCCCTCCTTTATCCTGTTTCAGAAAATACTATCATAACCGTTTTAACTTTCAAAGCAGAATCAGCAACAGAACTCTGTCGGAAATTCACTCTGTACGACTTTCCAGAATCTATGGCAAATGGCACAGTCTCAATTGAAAATGAAGCAGTCTCAAATCTTGAAAGCAACATTTCTGGATGCTTCATTTATTGATACGAAACTACCGTTGTAGATATTCCACTGTTTATCCCTCTCGTATTTCATGGCAGATAGCTCTGCATCTTTGTAATTTTTGAGTTATTTGAATGGTTTTTCAAATATTGTATCTAATGTTTCATAAGCCTGATAAGTAACCCTAAGAGTCCTGCTTCCTGGAGATGCAGGATGGGGCCGGTATCACATACGATAGGGTTCATCTATTTCCCAGTTTTTGCCTTCAATGCCCATTCTATATCTTCTTTCATGAACTGTTCCATCAGCTTTAACCGGTTGTGGCGTATAAACTCCTGTAAAGCCATACGCATGAGTTCTGCTTCATCCGTAAACCATCCACTCTTTACATAATTTTCAACCTCTGCAACCAGTTTATCTGGAAGAAGGACATTTATCGTTTTTATACCTTTTACCTCCTCGTATACTCTATGGCCATAATATATCATAATTATAGTACCTGCTACAATTCACATGGGAGCTATTGTCAAAAAGACACAGGAATAACAAGACTTGACAGGCACGCTCTTTTTCAATGGGGATAAAGGGGACGGTTTTATTTATTTCTTCTGCTCTATTTTCCATCTTTTAGCCTTATTAATTTCTGAATTTTAATAAAATAAATAGAACCGTCCCCTTTATCCTTTCCTAACAAATGGATATAATCAGGCATACACTCAGATATTTAAACAGGGTTTTTGCAAGGGGATGAATTATATGATAGATTTACCATGACGGTATGGAAGAATTTGATACAACTAAAACAATATCTTACTGGCACAGTAGTGCCAAATACGATTTAAGTGTTGCTACGGCAATGTTTAAAAGCAAAAAATATCCATATTCCCTCTTCATGGGACACTTAGCCTTAGAGAAACTACTGAAGGCATTAATTGTTAAAAATACAAATAAAACATGCTCCCTATAGTCATTCCCTCCCTTTCCTTGCGGAAAAATCAGGAGCAGATATTCCTGAAGAAAAACTGATTAAACTACGTGAGATTATGGAATTCCACATTGAGGCGAGATATCCGGATGCAACTATGGCATTTTATAAAAAGTGCACAAAGGAATATACATCTCAAAGGTTTAAAGAAATTAAGGATATATTCAAATGGGTAAAAGCCAAATTATAAGAACAATTAAGAAATTTATCAGAGCACTAAAACATGAGGGGATATCTGTCGACAGGGTAATCCTTTATGGCTCGTATGCAAAGGGTAAGGCACGAACAGACAGCGATATAGACATTGCAGTGGTATCAAAGGATTTTGGTAAAGACAGGGTAGAAGAAGGGATGTCTCTTTTCAGAATTGCAGGAGGAATAGATACAAGGCTTGAACCCGTTCCCATTTCTCTAAAAGCATTTGAGAATGATACATGGATTCCTTTGATTTATGAAATCAGGAAATATGGCATTGATTTGAAAATAGCCTGACATTATGATTACGTGATAAAACTCATCGGGCATCCTCGTTATTCGTGGCTTCTTTAAAATGAATAACAAATAACGCGGGTGTCCCGTCTATCCCTTGACGGTTCCCCTTTAATCCCATAAACTCAAGAATGCCATACATTCTTTAAAAAGCAGGCGTATATATAAAAATGCGGTATTATTGCAAGGATGATATAACCTTAAACAAGAAAGGAGGAACCAAAATGAGCAGAGAACTTGTTTTAAAATGGCCAATACCTGAAACAGTGGATAGAGCATTAGAGAAAGAGATAGTGAATCTCACAAAAGAGGAGGTAGTTTTAAGGCTCTTTAAAGAAGGGAAGATATCGTCAGGATACGGGGCAGAACTTTTAGGGGAGAGCCTGGCAGATTTCCTGGAACTCTTACAAAAGAGAGGGATACCTTTTGCCCATTACACGAAAGAAGACTGGGAGCAGGATATAAAAGCGGTTGAAGAGATGAAGAAATTTGGAATAGGAGGGAAATGAGTGGAAGAGGTTTATGGGCTGGGGAAAGGAGAGTCAGCAGCGATTACACTGTCTCAAGAACTTAAGGCAAATTTCCTTTTAACAGATGACGGGCTCGCCAGGAGAGTTGCTCTGAGCTTATTCAAAGGTACATCAACAATGGTTTCCGGTACGATAGGAATCCTTAAACTTGCCAGAGAAAAAGGGTTAATCTCTCAAGATCAATTAATATCCAAAATTGAATCCTTAAAAGCTGAAGGCTTTTACTTAAAAGATGACCTTTACCGTCAAATACTCCGTGAGATAGAAAATGCCTGAATTCCT
>JADLDG010000107.1 GCA_020846775.1 Nitrospirota bacterium | reverse complement strand
GCCCTCCAGGAATATATCCGCTTGAAGAAGATTGAAAAGATTCTGGGGTTTGAGGGCACACTTCAGTTTGAAGATACATGGGAGCAGACACGTCATGTCAGGTAATGTTCTCATAGACACATCCATTCCTCTTTTCTTTAGATGCCCACTTCAAGGATATAGCACGATATTGTAATTTGGTATTGGTCCCCCACCCACTTTATAAGCATCCCCTGTAAAGGGGGCACCCCTTTAATAGCTCTTAGGTTGATAGATAGTACCTTTTGACATAATATCTCGAGATGATGTATGATGTAGCTAATGTAATTACGGGTGGGTAATCATGGAAAACACAAAGCATAGAACACAGATATCCCTTGAAGACTGGCAGTACCAAATTCTTCTTGAAATATCAAGAAAAACAAAAAAGAGTCTCTCATGGATTATCAGAGAAATGATAACTGATAAATTCTCAAAACTTGCATCTAAAGGAGCAGATGACCCTGTATTTGATTTAATTGGTATCGGCAAGGGAGACGGTTCACCAGTGGCACGAGAGCATGATAAATATTTATATGGGAAAAAGAAATGAAGCGGTCATTTGTTGATACAGGTGCATGGTACGCATTGATTGATAGAAGTGATCCGGATCATAAAAATGCGGTTAATTGCCTAAAGATAAATAAGACTCCTCTGATAACAACCAATTTTATATTTGACGAGACTGTTACACTTTTAAGAAGTCGTCTGGGATGGGAAGTTGCCTCAGATTTCGGTAAAAAACTCAGAGACAGTGGCTTTGTTAGCCTTGTCGTTGTTAAAGATATTGATGAGGAAAAGGCATGGGAGATTTTTTTGAAATTCAAAGATAAGGACTTCAGTTATACAGACTGTACGAGTTTTGCTTTAATGCAAAGGCTGCAGATAGATACTGCTTTTTCTTTCGACAGTCATTTCAAGATAATGAAATTTCAGGTGCTCCCTGCTTTATAAAATTCTTTATAACATTGACTTTCACAAGTGGCCGGCTGCGTCAGATGGTGAGAACAGGCAACAGGATATTTTATAAAAAAAGAAATAAAGGGGACGGAGTAAAGATGGATAATTTGTCTAATGATGAAATATTAACATATTTAAAAAATAATAGAAAATTGTTGCATGACAACTTCGGCGTAACAAGTATAGGAATCTTTGGTAGTTTTGTACAGGGTACTCAGACTTCTTCCAGCGATATTGATATTGTTATTGACATGGAAAAAACCAGAAAGAGTATTCATACCTTTTTACAGCTAAAAAAGATTTTTGGAAAAAGAGATAAAAAGGAAAATAGACCTTGGATTTGAAAGCTCGTTAAAGCAGTCAATAAGAGAAAAAATAATAGGGCAAATCATTTATGTCTGAAGAGATTAACGTCTTTACCTTCTTATCCATGAATACTTCGGGGTTGATCTCGAAATAGTATGGAAGATTATTCAGGTTTAGGAAAAGCTGCTGAGATAGCAGGGGTCTCAATTAGTGAAATGATGAACATTCTGGCAGACTATGGTGTCAAGAGTAATCTGGATGATGAAGATTATCGAACTGGGTTGAAAAACTTAGAGGTCATCTATTAACTAACCCCTGAGGTGAAGATGATTGAGGCTCTTGGGGCCGGGCAAAAGAGGAGAGTACTGAGAACCGTTGATGCCCACCTGCTCCTGTTAAGATGTTCTCGCCGCAGCGTATCCATGCGTGGGCGTGCAGTTTATTTTCTTTGTCTTTTAAAGTGCCAAGGTAAAGAGTTCCGGGAATCCCTCGCCGGTTAAGCATAAGTTGTACAGCGATAGCCTGTACAAGGCAGGTTGATTGCCAGAAGGTTTTGTTACTCATTGTAACGACTGCCCATCCGATCTGCTTTGCCTTTAAGTCCTGCAATTGTGTAATCGTCCGGGGAGATTCAAGTCGTTCATTACCCAGCAGGGGCGCAATTCTGCGAAATGGAATCAGCAGGATTGCAGACCGCGCAAGCGCCATAAACAAGGCTGCCTCCTGCAGCAGGAGTTTTACAGCAAACGGCAGCCGCATAAACTTGAGTAGGCCTCTAATCAACAAACCTGATCAACCCCTCTTGTTTCAATTCTTCCAGGAAAGAAAGCAAATCGGACTCGATCTGCTCAGTTGCTGCCTCGAACTCCCGGCCCAACCTATTGCAGAGCTCGTCTACGCTGCTGGGCACTTCCAATAAATCCCATATGCGAAGGGCAATCTCGTTAAGACCTATATAGTTGTTTTTGGGCATGTTCAGGATAACGATTTCATTATCCACACGGGCAGACATCAGGTTTTCAGAGCGTACAATTTGACGGTTTAATTCAATAGACATAGTTGATACCTCCTATTCTTAGTTGATTAATAAAATACCCTGTTAAACAGGTTCATTATTCTCATCCAGGTATCCGAACCTTTTCATCATCTCTCCATGAACCTCGATCATTCGTTTGACCAGTTCAGACGGCAGTTCTTCTTTCCATGAGCCTGCCTGTCCACGGCGGAAGAAAAGGCCGGGGGCCTGTACCGGGCGCTCGCGAAAACCCTTATTATACTCCTGGTGCTGCAATTCACCGAAATCGGAGAAGGCCACTGCTTTGCGCACATTCGCCTCATTATACTTAAGACCGCAGAAGCGTACAACCCCGGAAAAAATTGCTTCGGCGTCCCGGCTAAGGTCTTCGTAACGCACTATGTGAACAGGCAGCCCCGATTCATCAAGCCAGCTTCGCACATGGCCGCTCCAGGAGAGCATACTCTGGCGCAGCTGGTCAGAAAGTTCGCCAATTGAACGAGCGAGGGCAAACTCGGGGTCACACATGTTTTCAACCGTCTTATACAGGTCCAGGCCCCAATGATGGGCACAGGACTTTGCCATATCCAGGGGGTTGCGCAGTATATAAACTACCCCGCCTGTAACATCCTCCGGGAATAGAGCTTCACCTCTGTCAGTGCGGCCCCAGGCATCGTGTACTTTCATGTATAGCGTGTCAGGAGAATCGCCTGCCATGCAGCGATAGACATCGGGGCGCAAACGCTCGATAACAGTATCATTCATTGAAGAGGCCTCAATTCCTGCCCACTCGTCAAACCACGCTCTGGCGCTGGCGATAGGGCCTCCTTCAAGTTTGTTGATGTCAGCGGGCGAATCGCTGTTACTCAGGTAATTTGTCAGCAAAACTCGCATCCATGTGTTGCCTG
The DNA here is from genome assembly GCA_020846775.1 of Nitrospirota bacterium. Taxonomy (NCBI): domain Bacteria; kingdom Pseudomonadati; phylum Nitrospirota; species Nitrospirota bacterium. The sequence goes on along the minus strand of JADLDG010000107.1, from coordinate 5,495 downwards.
ATTTGGGATACGACGCAAGCCATATGATCTTAGCCATTAAGTATAAACTCCACCACCTCGTGCACAGTCCAACGACTCTCTGGTCGTTTAACACGGAAAATATCCGTCTGAGAAGCCGCAGAGGAGAATATCGTAAACAGTCCGGGATGTTCCTCCGCGAAAAGTGGCCCGTATACACAATCCAGCAGAGCATCCAACTTCTCTGTGCCACTCAGTCTCGATAATCTTATATTCTTGCCTGTGCTGGGTTCCAGAATAAATATTTTGTGTAATGGAGCAGCATTTAGGCATGGTGCGCCCGGCGCCTCCAGGGCTGCCTTCCCGCGCCTCATGGGGTGGCGGCTGAGGCCTGATATATCCAGTCCGACGCCTTGCGCGGCGTCATCCCATAAGTGCATCATGGTAGTTCCAGGCACGACTTCAATGCAGCCATTTGCAGCACGGCGAAGAATGGTTAAATCGTCCGACACCATAGTACAGCCGTTCTGGATCATGGCCGCAAGGGTGGTGGATTTGCCTGCCCTGGATTTGCCGCAAAGAGCTATAGTGCCTGCGGGTGTATTGGCTGAGCTGGCGTGCAGAACCAGGAAGCCTCTTTGCCGGAACAAAGCGGCTGTTACAGAGTGAAGGAGATGGAACAGGAGACGTTCATCTTCGGCTGCTGAATTGCGTTCCAGCGTGACTCGATTACCGTCTTCCACCAGAAATCGTCCGGCACTCAATCCTCCCCTAAGAAGATATCTGCCTGGAGCGGCCTGCCAGCAAAACCCAGCGTCCCAACTATCATTTGATGCAGCAGAGCCTGCCAATTTCATAGGAACGGTACCGTACACCACTGTTACATCTGGGGCAGCATCCGCAGGAGCGGTTGGCAGCGCCGGGCAGATAAAGGGCACGCTCACGGTTAGGCCATAGGCTGTATAATTGTATGTCACTGCCACTCGCTCACCACCATATCCGCCAGTTCCTCTATGCTCCATCGCCCTCGTGGACGGCGCAGGCGTTTGAGAGGTGCTTCACCGGATACGGCAGCAGCTTTGCGGAAATAGACGGTGCGATCAAACAGGGCGTCTGCGATATGGCTGTTGTAGGAGAGGAGGCCTAATGCACTGAATCGCTCCGTCCCCTCTAATTCCTTAATCTCGATTTCGTCCCTGTTGTGGACAGAGAGCCAGTAGATCGCACGAAGGGGCTTAGGATCAGAGGCGATTGGGCCAGGCTGGGGAATAACACTTCTCTTATTATTGTAGTCGTGAGGCTTAGAAGAAGGTGCGGCAATCTTTAATTTCTCCATCGCATCAGGCCAGAGCAGGATGTCCTGGCAGACCGGAAAGACTACAGGCCTTTCATGTTCGTCAAGGTCAACCATTACAAGGTCATCGGAGAGCATTTCCCATCCTCGCTTGAGCAGCGCCGCGAGAAGTGTTGACTTACCTGACCCTGAATCCCCGGCGAAGAGAATGGCACCGTGTTGAGTTGCAGCGGCGGCAGCGTGAAATGCCAGAACTCCCCGCTGGAAAAGCATCGCTGCTAAAGGGGCTTTAAATAGAAAGTGCCGCACTTTGCCTTCATCAGTGTTGGCAGCAGGTTCGATAAAGGCATTGCGTCCATCAACAATGAGATAGCGTGCTACATCAGGTACATTGAGCAAAAATCTGCCAGCTGCAGCCTGCCAGAGCACGCCTCGAGCCGTTGCGCCATCGAGAGAAACAGGGACCGATGTGAATTCAATCCCCATGCTGTCAAAAGGCATGTTTTTATTTATTGCCATTTTCCAAACCCGTTCACGAACAGCCCTGCCATGATGCCGCGGGTCAGCACGGTACCGGCCTTGCGGAAGGCCTCAGGCGTGTCCTGCGTCTGGATCATTCTCCAGACCTCGAACATGTAGGGGACATCCAGATAGTCGGCAGCGGGGCCCTGCGCCAGTTCGTCCAGAGCGGTCTCTACTTCAGCGGCGCAGGCGCGCAGACGCGGAACCAGGTCGCCTGCCTGTCTGCCTCGTCTGCGGTTCAGGCGCACCTCGTCCGGAAGGCGACCTTTCATCGCATCGCGAATGAGCATACGATCCATCCCTGTTTCCGGGTCAATGAAGATATGATCGGGCACGGAGATGGTAAAGGCCAGGACGCGGGCATCGGCAGTAGGGTCCCGGATTTCCAGCCCGTGTGCCGCTCCCATCCGTGCATGCAGCGCACCGCCGAAGGATCTGCCCGGCTTTAGAATCTGAAAACGCCTTTCCTGCGGGGTGCGCGGATTTCCAGCAGGGTCGTTCAGGCGTTGTTCCCGCAGGTTTATTCGACGTGCAAAATCAGGATGGATGGAGGATGATTTGCACCATGAATAATCCCCCGGCATTCTCGCACGGCGGTATGCCTTTAAAAATAGATCCGGTGCTATCAGCTTTGCCCTTTCCTTTACCCATCTCCTCCAGCCGTAATGGCTTAGCTGTAATGAGAAGGGCTGCGAGAACACATCTCCTGTCCATGAGATGCCTGCATTGCCCATCTGTCCCGTGAGCAGGACACGGCAGCCATTTGCCCGGGCAGTTTCTTCCAGCTCCAGAATCCAGAAAAAATTTCCAGCGGCGTGTCCCGGTTCGTTATAAATCTCTAACATGCGGCGGATTGCCTGAATAGGGGAAATGGTTCGGGCGGAGATCTGATGCAGGTCAACATTGCCGGCATGTCTGGCCGTCGCCCGGGCAAAAGGAAGCTCATCGCCAAATCTCTTGCCTGCATAAATACCGGTATCTGACAGCGGCACTGAGGTAAAGGCGGCCAGACGTTTACCTTCATCATGCAGAAAATGCGCAGCCGTGGCAGTAACCGAGCCGGAATCCAGACCACCGCTCAGCGTTGCGGCAATAGACTGACCCCCATTGCCCTGAGCGCCGCCGCAGTTTGAAACCCTCAGCCTGCAGCGTACAGCCTCATCGAACAGATCACGAAATGCCTCTACATAATCCTTACGCCGGGGCAGGCGAAGTTCAGGTGTCTCTTCCAGCAGCCAGTACTGGCGTACATCAAGGCGTTCATGGGTGACTGTAAGGCAGTGCGCAGGCGGCAGGCGTTTAATAGGCGTATGAATGGTGCGCTCGCCGTGGCAGGCGGGCCATGATATCAAGACCTGTGCAAGATAAAGCTCATCTATCTTAATGGGCTTAATGAGTCCAGGGTTAAGCGCCAGCAATGCCTTACGATCCGAGGCAAAGGCGAAAAGCCGCGGGTCTGCATAATAATACAATGATGTATTGCCATAGTGGTCACGGGAGATAAACAGCCTGCGCTCACGGGGATGCCAGGCGGCGAGGGACCAGTCTCCGTAAATACGCTTCGGACAATCCTCCCCCCATTTGCGATATGCATGTAGAAGGAGTTTGAAGTCTGTGATGTCAGATTTTTCATATCCTACAATCCGCAATTCACAGTCAGCAATCAACTCATCACGGTTGTCTACGCGTCCTGCCGCACAAAAGATAAAGCCCTCTGCCGAATAAATGTGCGGCATCATCTCATACCTTGCATCAGGCGTCCTGAATAGACGCATCTGTCCCAACGCAGCAGGACCGTCAAGCTGCACGTCACAGCTGTTATCTTCCCAGCCCGCCATAGCCCGGCGCATAATTTCAGGAACAGACGGTGCGGTGTGACCTCCATCACGCTGCAAGATACCAAAAATGCCGCTCATTACCCTATTAAGTTGACGACAACGCTCCATCACTGTTTGAATTTGAGCCTAACAGTGTCTTTTTCATATCTATCCGAGTGACGGATGGCTTATGCCACGGACGCCGATCGTCCGTGTCCGGGGATACGGTCCCACTTTTTTCAGAGGTTATAGCAGTGCTTTTGTCCTTTTCATTTTCCATTTATTTCCCCCTTGTTTGCTATTCCGGCTTTATGCCCGTATAACTGAAAACTCCCAACCCAGCTTACGGCCTTATAACAACCATAACACCTCGATATTTGATCTACCAGAATAGGAGTTTGCTTTCTGAGAATAAGGTAGCAGTATTAGATTTTGATGTCAATATCTGATGGACTATTGTGATACATACTGAGGCAGGAGTGTCCTATCACACAGATACAGGCCATTTTTCCGTAGCCTTTGGGGAAAAGCTTCACGGAATCATGACTTATTACTAATCCATCGCATTGGTAGGTCCATTTCATAAAGTGACGGAAAATTTAACAGTACGTCTTGAACCAATAAATAAGAGTAGTATGCATCTATATATTTGAATTCATTAATGAATTCAATAGTAGTTAGCCTCTACAGAGGCTAATATGTGTTGTGAAAAGTGACGAAAAATTTAACATAGCCTTAAGGGCACGAAAAGTAATCCTTTGAAAATCAATTAGTTATATCTATGGCATGTAAGTTGCTTACTTTGAAGTATACATGCGTATAATTAACAAGTAAGACAAATATTAAAAAAAAAAGGAAAGGAGGTGAACAAAATGTTAAAAACTAGTAGAAAATATTGGCTCATAATCGTAGTAGCGATTGCAATGATGGCTGGTAGCGTTGACCGATCATGGGCCACAGCACTAACTATCTCGAATTGGAATTTCGATGAAGCTTCTGTTTCAGATGGAATGGGTATTCTGGGTATTCAAGGATGGAGTGGTACAGGAGTATATGGAACACGGAATCCATCATCTACTCTCTTTAATACCGGTGGTATAGACTACAGTGGTGGCAACGTCGCATTTGTTAACTCTGGTTACATTTATCAGGATATCTCATCTTTCAATGGATCACTGGGTTCATTAAATGCGGGCCATCTGTACACACTTAATGTGGATGTAGGATATCAGACTTCAATAGGTTGCCCTACGTGTAGTTATTATATTGAATTGTTGGCAGGAGGTACTTCACTCAAGACTTCATCTGGAACAGGTTCAGCAGGCCAATGGAATACAGCGAGCCTGACCTATTTGGCTACCGCAAACGGTGGACCATTGGAGATTCGTCTTGGCACTACTGGCGACAAGCGAACCCACTTTGACAATGTAAGGCTGACAAATAATGATACTACTAATGGCATTCCCGTTCCCGAACCTGCAACCTTATTGCTTCTCGGCTCAGGTCTGGTGGGAGTAGCATTGTTTAGCAAGAAAAAGTTTAAGGCTTAGAAGTCTTAAACGCTGATTTCAAGATTTCAATACGTTTGGCAGCAAATAACGCCCACTGGGAATCAACCTGTGGGCGTTTCAGTTTCTATATTTGAATTTATCCAAATTAAGTTTGGAAGGTGACGCTTTTATATGCTGTAGTACAACTGTATAGTCAACATATCTCAGATAGCTTAACGATATCTTCCCAGGGCAAAACTTCAATCCCTGAACGTTTTTGGCTTTCACTGCCGCCATATATAACATAGGGTGATTCTGCTGCCGCACCAGCAATTGCCAACCACTTTATTAGTCCTGTAAAGTAATCTTTGGTCACAGTCTGGCCTGATTTTATCTCTATCGGAACGAAAGTAT
>JADLDG010000106.1 GCA_020846775.1 Nitrospirota bacterium | reverse complement strand
TGAAACCTGCCGGAGGGCCCTTGAATCAGCGGCCGGTTTATGTCTTTCTCAAACCCATTATGAAGTGGACATTGAGCACTTCCTTATCAAACTACTTGAAATGCCGGACACTGATATTCAAAAGATACTGAGACATTTTGAGATTAATGAGACACGCCTGGTAAATGAACTGACGCGGGCTATGGAGGGCTTCAAGCGGGGCAATGCGAGGACACCTGCGCTTTCGCCCCGTATTCCAAAGATGGTACAGGATGCATGGATTATTTCGTCAATTGATTATAAGTCCCCTGTGGTTCGTTCCGGACATATCATCCTTGCACTGATGAGTGTGGATGAAATGGCCCGGATGCTTGTTTCAAGCTCGGGCGAGTTTAAGAAGATTTCTGTGGAGACACTTAGCCAGAGTTTCTCAGACATTATCGCAGGCTCCAGTGAAGACCATGAGATGCAATCAGCAGGCGCTGGTATGACAAGTCCATCCGGCATACCTGCAAAAGGCACTAAGGCGCTTGATCAGTTTACGATAAACCTGACAGAAAAGGCACGCAAAGGTGAAATTGATCCTGTCCTCGGGCGTGACTTTGAGATAAGACAGATGATAGATATCCTGATACGCCGCAGACAGAATAATCCTATACTTACCGGAGAGGCAGGGGTTGGAAAGACCGCAGTGGTTGAAGGGTTTGCGTTGAGGATAGCCCAGGGTGATGTCCCTCCTCCTTTGAGAAATGTTGTGGTGCAGACGCTTGATCTGGGACTTCTGCAGGCAGGGGCAGGTATAAAGGGGGAATTTGAAGGCCGTCTCAAATCTATAATTGAAGAGGTCAAGTCGTCACCGGTCCCGATAGTCCTTTTCATTGATGAGGCCCATACACTTATCGGTGCGGGAGGCGCAGCAGGATCAGGTGATGCGGCAAATCTCCTGAAACCAGCCCTTGCACGCGGTGAGCTCCGCACAATTGCCGCTACCACATGGGCAGAGTATAAAAAATATTTTGAAAAGGATGCCGCCCTTGCACGCAGATTCCAGGTAGTCAAGGTTGAAGAGCCTGATGAGGAAAAGGCAATGGTAATGATGAGGGGAATCTCACCCTTTCTCGAAAAGCATCATAATGTCATGATTACAGACGAGGCACTTCGGGATGCAGTCCGTTTATCTCACCGTTATATTACAGCGCGGCAATTGCCTGACAAGGCGGTGAGCGTCCTGGATACATCCTGTGCGAGGGTAGCCATTGGACTTACAACGAGCCCCCCCCAGGTGGAAGAGGCTGTCCGCCGGATTGGAAATATAGAGAGTGAGATGAAGATTCTTGAAAAAGAATCCCTCATGGGAAATGAACATACCGAACGCCTTGAATCACTGTCAAAAGATAAGGAGGCAGTCGGGATTCGAAGGGATGAGCTCACCACGAAATGGCAGGCCGAGATGGCGGTGGCAAACAAAATAATGGAGATAAGGCAGAAGATCCATGAGGTTTATCTCAAGAATCCGGTTGACCCGTCTCTGGCAGTGTTTAAAGAAGAGCTGATTAAAATAGAGAAGGAATTAAAGGAGGTGCAGGCAGATTCTCCATTAGTCCAGATTTCGGTTGATTCCCAGACCATCTCAGAGGTTATCTCAGGCTGGACAGGAATCCCTACCGGGCGTATGTTGACCGATGAAATTACGGCAGTACTCAGTCTGGAGGCACTGATCGGGAAGAGGATCATTGGACAGGACCATGCATTGAAGGCAATGGCGCAGATGATTCAGACGGCACATGCAGGCATTGAGGACCCTTCAAAACCAAAGGCTGTCTTTATGTTCGTTGGTCCAAGCGGTGTCGGAAAAACCGAGACAGCCCTTGCACTCTCCGAGCTCCTGTACGGCGGCGAACAGAATCTTATTACAATCAATATGTCAGAGTATCAGGAGGCGCATACTGTCTCTGGTCTCAAGGGGTCACCTCCCGGATATGTCGGCTATGGTGAAGGCGGAGTGCTGACAGAGGCGGTTCGCAAGCGACCGTACAGCGTCGTCCTGCTCGATGAAGTGGAAAAGGCCCATCCGGATGTGATTGAACTTTTCTATCAGGTCTTTGATAAGGGTATGCTTGAAGACGGCGAGGGACGCAAGATTGATTTCAAGAATACACTGATCATCCTAACATCCAATATGGGTACAGATACCATCATGAAGGTTTGCGCCGATGAGGAGACCAAGCCTTCACCCGCGGCGCTGGCAGAGATGCTGAGACCTGAACTGATAAAGCACTTCAAACCTGCATTCATAGGACGGCTTAAGGTGGTCCCGTATTTCCCTATTACCGATAAAAATCTTCGCCTCATCGTCAAACTTAAACTCAATAAAATTTCAAAGAGGATGATGGAAAACAGGAATGTGGTCTTCAACTTTGGTGATGAGATCGTTGAGTCAGTTGCAAGCCGCTGCACAGAAGTTGAGAGCGGGGCGAGGAACATTGATCACATCCTCACCAACAACCTGATGCCCGAGATGTCAAAGGAAATACTTTCAAGAATGGCTTCAGGTGAGCAGATAAAAGAGGTGAATGTTTCATTGAGCGATGCGGGGTTTGTGTTTAAGGTAACATAATAGTCCGCAACAACTTACGGTTGGGAAAAAGGTTGAACCTCATTCATTAATTACAGCAGGGTATTCAAGGACGTCCAACTCCTGGTTGAAATGGGTGAAATCGAGAGCAGACCGGACCCGAGGTCGGGTAGAAAAGCAAGGCTGGAGTTAAATAGGGACAGCGACTATTTATTTGTTACTCCATGGTCTACATATGTAAGATAAATAGTCGCTGTACCTATTTGTTCCCTGACGTGTAATTCTGGATCAAGTAAAATCTTCGTTGACAGAAAATTATCGCCCTGTTACGCTAACATAGAAAGAACAATTCCTATCACGGTTGATGAAAAACATTAT
>JADLDG010000105.1 GCA_020846775.1 Nitrospirota bacterium | reverse complement strand
TACAAATGCATACTTTCTAAACCCCATAAAGTCAATACTGGTCTGACCAATAAATTCCGTAAATTTCATATCGCCCCCTTAAACCATTCCTTTCTTATATACTCAACCTCTCCAGCCTCTTCCTGCTGTTTATAAAATCATAAATAACCTTTGTCCCGACCAGTGCCGTAAACAGATTAATCAGGATACCAAGACTGAGAGTAACGGCAAATCCTTTTATAGGACCGGTCCCAAACAGGAACAGGATAACGGCTGTGAGAAGGGTGGTTACATGTGAATCTACAATCGTTATAAAGGCCTTGTCATAACCAGAATCTATAGCCGACCGCACCGGTTTTCCCAACCGCAACTCCTCTCGTATACGCTCCAATATCAGCACGTTTGAATCCACACCCATACCAATAGTAAGAATTATTCCTGCAATACCAGGCAGAGTGAGGGTGGCATCCAGGGCTGCCAGCGCACCTACAAGTATAACGAGATTCAACAACATCGCAAAATCAGCGATAAGACCTGATAACTTGTAGTAGAAAATCATGAAAAGGACAACCAGGATACCTGCAATAATCGTTGCCTTTACCCCCTTCTCAATGGAATCCCTTCCAAGCGAGGGACCTACAGTGAGGTTCTGAATTATCTCAACGGGGGCAGGAAGTGCGCCGGCCCTCAGTACTATTGCAAGGTCCTGAGCCTCTTCCATCGTAAATTTTCCGCTTATCTGCGCCTTTCCTCCGCCAATCCTCTCCTGAATAACAGGGGCTGAATAGACATTGCCATCAAGCACAATAGCAAGCCTCTTCTTGACATTTTCTCCGGTAATCCTTTCAAATAATCTTGCGCCAACGCTATTAAAGGTCATTGACACATATGGCTCATTAAACTCTTTGTCAATATTAACCTGTGCATCTGATATTGCATCTCCAGTCATTAGCGCCCTGGATGTTACCAGATAAGGAACTGTCTGCTTTACCTGTTTTGTTACACGATCGATCTCTTTACCGTAGAGTAATTCATCCCCTTCAGGGACCTTGCCTGAAACAGCTCCCTGAAGATCACCGGCATCGTCAACCATCTTGAACTCAAGCAGTGCAGTTTTTCCTATCAGCTCTATTGCACGCTTTGGGTCTTTGATTCCGGCAAGCTGAACCAGTATCTGACTTTCCCCCTGACGCTGGATAAGCGGTTCATTGACCCCGAACTGGTCAATCCTGTTTCTGATTGTCTCAAGCGCCTGAGATACGGCCGAGTCCTTTATCCTTTTTACCTCAGAAGAAGAAAGAGAATAAACTATCTCGCCAGGTTGTTCCTTCTCAACAGAAAAGACAGGATAGAGCTTTTTTATTTCAGCAATTATTTCCTTGTCCTTTGTCGAATCCTCGAATTTGACTTTAAGACTTGATATGGTTTCTCCATGGCTTGATGAAACATTATTTATCTCCTTTTGTGTCAGGAGATTTACAATGTCATCTGCAACACGCTGAACATAATTTTCAACTGCCTTATCACCATTTACATTAAGTACAAGGTGAATGCCCCCCTGCAGGTCAAGTCCCAGTGTTATAGCCTTTGATGGGAACACTTTTTTCCAGACCGATGGCAAACCATCAAAAAATGGAAGAGACGGGAGAAAAAACAGGATTGCAAGGACAGTCGCTGCAACAAGTAATATTACCCTCCATTTGAGTGCCTTCTTCATGCTTCCTTCTCCTCTGTCCTTAACTCAGAAACAGAACCCTTCATCATCCTGATTTTAACGTTTGGGGCCACCTGTACGACAATGGCGTCCTTGTCTACGCTAACTATCGTGCCAATAATACCGGATGAAGTGACTACCCTGTCCCCGCTTTTCAAATCATTTAGCATGGCCTGATGCTTCTTACGCTGCTTTTGCTGCGGCATGATAACAAGAAAATAAAATATAGGGAAGATCAGTATAATCGGTAAAAATGACCAGAGTCCGCCGAGGGGTGAACCTGACGACTCACCGGCTGCAAAGGCCAGTGAAAATAACATTAACATTGTACCTCCTCCTTTCTGAAATTATAAAATCCCTCTCTAAGTTGAGACAATTTACCTGCCGTAATCGCATCTCTAATCTCCTGCATAAATCTCCCAAAGTAATGAAGATTGTGGATTGTATTGAGCCTTAAACCCAGTATTTCTCCAGACATAAAAAGATGTCTGAGATATGCCCTCGAATATTTGCTGCATGTATAACAGGTACAACCCTCCTCCACCGGAGACTCATCGTCCTTATAACTGGCATTTTTTATTATGATGTTCCCTCTTTTTGTGAAGAGATAACCCCTTCTGCCGTGCCTGGTCGGCACTACGCAATCAAACATATCTACTCCGCGGGCTACACCCTCAAGTATATCATCAGGGTGCCCAACACCCATCAGGTATCTTGGTTTGTCCCACGGAAGAAGCGGAGTTACCTGATCCAGGACAGTGTACATCATTTCCTTTGGCTCTCCAACACTAACGCCTCCAATTGCATATCCGTCAAAACCGGTTTCTATAAGCTCATTGGCACAATATTCCCTCAGTTCTTTGTAATAACCTCCCTGAACAACGCCGAATAGTCCTTTATCAGAGCTGTTAAACGCCTGCCTGGACCTCCGGGCCCATTGTACAGTAAGGTCTGTAGAGTCTTTTGCATATTCATAGGAAGACGGGTATGGAATACACTCGTCAAGACAAATAACGATATCTGAACCGATTATCTCCTGAATCTCTATCACCCCCTCAGGTGTAAACAGATGCTCAGAACCATCAAGCGGAGATCTGAATATTACACCATCTCCGGTTATCTTTCTCAGCTTTGCAAGACTAAATACCTGGTAACCGCCGCTGTCAGTAAGTATGGGGCCGTCCCACCCCATGAAATTATGAAGGCCGCCGAATTTTCTTATTACATCTGTACCAGGTCTGAGATAAAGATGAAATGTATTTCCAAGGATAACCTGCGCACCACTTTCACGCACCTCTTCCGGTGTAGTCCCCTTGACAGTCCCTGCTGTACCGACAGGCATGAAGGCAGGTGTATCAATTACCCCATGCGGGGTCGTAAGCCTGCCAAGCCTGGCTGATGTATTTGTGTCTTGCTTTAGTATCTCAAACTTCATATGCTTCATACTCATTGTTTCTTATATTCATACTCAATCTTGCCAGTCTACATTTTCTCAGGTGTACTAACACCTATGATAGTCAAACCGCTTTTCAGCACCTGCTTTACACCCTGCATCAGTATTAACCTTGCATCCGTGAGTCCTCTGTCATCTGTGATTACCCGGTGATGAAAATAATAATTATGAAGGGCAGCCGCCAGTTCCTGCAGATAAAAGGTAATCCTGTGAGGCTCCAGGGCCCGGGCGCTTGCCTCGATTAATTCGGGATACGAGGCTATGAGCCTGATCATTCTGATCTCCTCAGGCAGGATAAGCTGAGCAAGGTCGGTGTTGTCTACAGATGGCACTGGTATACCCCGCTCTTCTGCCTGCCTGAAGATGTTCACTATCCTCGCATGTGCATATTGTACGTAATAGACAGGGTTCTCTGAAGACTCCTTTTTGACAAGCTCTAAATCAAAGTCAAGGTGACTATCCGAGCGCCTTGTAAGGAACATGAATCTTGCAGCATCCTTCCCAACCTCATCAATCACCTCACGCAGTGTTACGAACTCACCCGAACGGGTAGACATTGATACAGGCGTACCCTCACGAAGCAGTGTAACAAACTGAACAAGCAGGATCTTTAGTCTCTCCGCCGGATTACCAAGGCACTGGACTACAGCCTTCATACGAGGTTCATACCCGTGATGATCTGCCCCCCAGATATCAACTATAAAATCAAACCCTCTTTCCATCTTGTTCTGATGATAGGCAATATCAGAGGCAAAATATGTCTTTTGTCCATTCGCTCTTACAACAACCCTGTCTTTGTCATCTCCAAACTGTGTGGTCCTAAGCCAGAGCGCGCCATCCTGCTCGAAGATGAAAGCCTTTTCCTTAAGCTGCTTTAGAATATCCTCAACTTCACCACTGTCATACAACTTTTTTTCCGAAAACCAGTCATCAAACAGAACACCAAAATCTTCAAGGTCTTTCCTGATCCCGTCAAGGATATTATTCTTTGCAAATTTCAGAAAGAATGAGACTGCCTCTTCTTCAGGTACTGAGAGATACCTGTCGTTTACCTCCGAAATAAGACATTTCGCAATATCAGTTATGTAGTCACCTTTATAACCATCATCCATGAAAGGGACCTCAGGATCAAACACCTGCCTGTATCTCAGCCAGGTTGAACGTCCCAGGGTTTCCATCTGCTTCCCTACGTCATTGATATAATACTCCTTCTGAACGTTGAAGCCGGCGCTCTTCAGGAGGTTGGAAAGAGAGTCTCCCAAAGCAGCCCCTCTTCCATGCCCGATGTGAAGAGGGCCTGTAGGATTGGCACTGACAAATTCAACCTGGACAGTTTTCCCTTTGCCGATCTCTGCAAGCCCGTAATTCTCTCCTTTATTAATAACAGTATTAAGAGCAGCCAGCCATGCGCCTGCTTTTAAGAAAAAGTTTATGTATCCTGGTCCTGCAATTTCAGTGCGTTCGATGATCCCCTCTTTGTCATCCATGCACCTGACGATCAACTCAGCAATGGTTCGTGGAGATTTCTTTTCAAGGGAGGCCATGCTCATGGCAATTGTAGTGGCAAAATCCCCATTTGACTCATCCTTTGGCACTTCAAGGATAAGATGCGGGACAGATTCAGCGCGTATAGCCCCGGATGTTATTGCACTGTCTATGGCTTGCTTTAAAATCTCTGTAAGTTTTCTTCGCATATGATAAGGCTTTACTGTATAATCCAAATTTGTTAGCATACTGCATTTAATGGTAAATTGCAAGGAAATGAAGCCCCTTTTATACAATATCGTACTGTCAATCAGCTCTGCTCTCCTGCTCACACTTTCGTTTCCCAAATACGACCTCTGGCCCCTTGCATGGGCTGGACTAATACCTCTTTTTTTTGTACTAAGGAGAAATAACAGGAAATGGAGCTTCATATGGTGCTGGTTGTCAGGGACACTATTCTACTCCTTTACAACAAACTGGATAACGCAGACCCTGAGTCAGTTTGGCGGGATGCCTTTTTGGCTGAGCTTTATGGTGCTTATTCTGCTATCCGTTTATCTCGGCCTATATACAGGACTATTCGGATATCTCATTAAATATATATCAGATAAAACATCTATTCCTATATCTGCAGCTGCCCCTTTTGTATGGGTCTCTCTTGAATTCCTAAAGGCCCACTTACTATCAGGTTT
>JADLDG010000104.1 GCA_020846775.1 Nitrospirota bacterium | reverse complement strand
GAATGTCGTATGGAGATATCCATCACAGGACAGAGGTGGAGTTTTCCAGGTATAATTTTGAAGAGGCAGACATAGAGATGTTGTTCACGTTATTTAAGATGTATGAGAGTGAATCATCATCTCTTATAGCGAAAGGATTGATACTGCCTGCCTATGATTATTGCCTCAAGACATCCCATATCTTTAATCTCCTTGATGCGAGGAAGGCTATAAGTGTGGCGGAAAGGACAGGATATATAGCACGGGTTAGAAACCTTGCTAAGAGATGTGCTGAGGGGTATTCAGAACAGAAGGTATCAAGGGATGAACCATTATGAGCCCGGGCTCACAAAGGGATGAAAACCCCACCCTCACTCCTTCGCATCCGCTCAGGACAGGCCTTCCCCTCTCCCTGAGGGAGAGGGTGTTTCCCTCCCCTTCAAGGGGAGGGTGTGGGTGGGGATGGGTTAACATGGGTATTTTCGAATAATGCATAAAGACATACTCCTGGAGATTGGCACTGAGGAGCTGCCGGCAAGGTTTATACCTGCAGCTATAACAGGTATAAAGGATGCTGCTGAGCGGCTCTTAACGGATAATCGTATCCGATTCAGGGAAATCTCTGTATACGGCACGCCAAGAAGGCTGGCCTTAATTGTCAGGGAAGCGGATGAAATGCAGGAAGATGTTGTTATTGAAGTGTCCGGGCCTCCCAAAAGTGCCGCCTATAGCGCTGACGGTATTCCTACAAAGGCGGCAGTGGGTTTTGCAAGAGGCCAGGGTATAGATATTTCTCAATTAAAGATTCAGCATACTGATAAGGGTGAATATCTGTTTGCAGAGAAACATGAAAAAGGGAAAAAGACAAAAGATGTTCTCCCTGAGCTTCTCAATAACCTTTTGACATCAATAGCCTTTCCAAAATCTATGCGCTGGAATGATACAAGGGTACGTTTTGCGAGGCCTTTGAGGTGGCTGCTGGCTATATATGGGGATGAAGTTATAGGGCTTGATTTTGCAGGCGTTAAAAGCGGAAGAATATCTTATGGCCATCACTTCATGTCTCCTGAATCTTTTGTTGTTAACAACCCGGATGATTATATTAGCTCTCTAAAGGAAAGGTTTGTCATTGCAGATCAGTCGGAACGGCTTAAGAGGGTAGAAGAACAGCTTAAGGATATCTCAAATGAAAAAGGTGGCCTTGTTGTTCCTGATGAGGACCTCCTTAAAGAGGTCGCATTCTTAACAGAATATCCTGTTGCAGTCTGCGGCAGGTTTGATGATGGATTCCTGTCTCTTCCGAAAGATGTACTTGTAACAGTGCTTAGGGAGCACCAGCGGTCTTTTTTAATTGAAAAAGACCGTGGAGGGAGCCTGCCATA
This sequence comes from Nitrospirota bacterium, assembly GCA_020846775.1. Classification (NCBI taxonomy): domain Bacteria; kingdom Pseudomonadati; phylum Nitrospirota; species Nitrospirota bacterium. The sequence continues at coordinate 1,948 of JADLDG010000104.1, read as the reverse complement.
TTTTATCTCTGTAAGTAATACAATGCCAGGGGATATAGGTGTTATAAGATCTGGATACGAGAGGGTTGTCCGGGCAAGGTTGTCTGATGCAAAGTTCTTTTTTGATGCTGATTGCACTTTAAGGCTTGAGGACCGGTCTGTGAAACTTGGACAGGTAGTCTTTATGGCTAAACTTGGCACTATGTCTGAGAAGGTTGTAAGATTAAGGTCATCAGTAAGTCACTTTTCAGAACTGTTTAACATGTCAGAGATTGCCCCTATTGCAGAACGATCTGCAGAGTTATCTAAAGCGGACCTTATGACAGACATGGTTGGAGAGTTTCCTGAACTTCAGGGGGTCATGGGGAGGGAGTATGCCTTAAGACAGGGGGAAAAGGGTGAGGTAGCAATGGCCATATTTGAGCAATATTTACCCCGGTTTTCAGGAGACATGCTTCCTGCTACAAAGGCAGGTAAAATACTTGCGGTTGCAGAGAAGATGGATAATATAACAGGCTGTTTCGGTTCGGGGAATGTTCCTACCGGTTCTAATGACCCTTATGCGTTGAGACGTCAGGCTATCGGTATCCTCCATATCCTGATTAAAGGTGGGCACCATGTGGATTTGAAGAAAGTGGCAGAGGTAAGTCTTTCTAACTACAAAGGTATAATTGCGGAAGTAAAATATAATGAGATTATAAATAATGTTATAGAATTCTTCAGAGAGAGACTCAGTACACTTGTTGTTACTGAGGGATACAGGTATGATTGCGTGAGGGCAGTTATCTCAACAGATCTTGATGATCCATATGATGCCTTTCTGAGGATAACAGCGCTGGACCGGTACAGGATCAAGCCGGAGTTTGATGCCCTTACTATTTCATTCAAACGTGTGATGAATATAATCCCTGCTGATTTTATGAGTGTGTTTAAAGAAGGGCTTTTAAAAGAGGATGAGGAAAAAGGGCTTTACGAAGCTTATAAAAAAGCAGAATATAATGCTATGCTGGCGAAGAAGGAATATAATTACTGGAAGGCATTCTCTTTAATCGCTGATTTAAAATCGAATGTAGACTCTTTCTTTGACAAGGTACTGGTAATGGACAAGGATATTAATCTGAGGAATAACAGGCTGTCATTAATGAGTATGCTGAGAGATCTCTTTCTCAAATTTGCGGACTTCAGGCAGATTGTCGTTGAAGGTAAGTAAGTATAAGAAGCGATGAGTATAAGAAGCAATGAGCAATGAGTATTTAGCAATGAGTAATGAGAGAGGGAGTCATGCTGTATAAGTCGCTCATAGATGCAATCGGTAATACACCTCTGGTGGAGATAAGCAGGCTTAATCCCAATAAGAATGTTAAGATATATGCAAAGCTTGAGGGGGCTAATCCTACCGGGAGTGTTAAAGACCGCATTGCCAAGTTTATGATAGAGCACGCTGAGAGTGAAGGGATTCTTTCTAAAGACAAGATACTCCTTGAACCAACGAGCGGCAATACTGGTATTTCCCTGGGGATGCTGGCCAGGATCAAGGGTTACAGGCTTGTTGCGGTAATGCCTGAGTGCATGAGTGTTGAAAGGCGTGAGGTTCTGAAGGCATTTGGTGTTGAGATAGTTCTTTCTCCGGGCGATGAAGGTACTAATGGCGCTATCAGGGTTGCAAAGAAGATGGCGGAAGAAAATAATGACTACATAATGCTGGATCAATACAGCAATCCTGATAACCCCGGCGCCCATTATTACTCGACTGCAGTGGAAATTCTAAAGGATGTACAGGAACCTATTGATTATTTCGTTGCAGGTCTTGGCACCGGCGGAACTCTTATGGGGGCCGGCAGGCGTTTAAAGGAGCATAACCCCGGGACACAGATAATAGCAGTGCAGCCGTATCCTAAAAGCGGCCTGCAGGGACTGAGGAGCCTGCTGGATGGTTACGTGCCGCCTATACTTGATTTGAATAAACTCG
>JADLDG010000103.1 GCA_020846775.1 Nitrospirota bacterium | reverse complement strand
GAATGTCGTATGGAGATATCCATCACAGGACAGAGGTGGAGTTTTCCAGGTATAATTTTGAAGAGGCAGACATAGAGATGTTGTTCACGTTATTTAAGATGTATGAGAGTGAATCATCATCTCTTATCGCGAAAGGATTGATACTCCCTGCCTATGATTATTGCCTCAAGACATCCCATATCTTTAATCTCCTTGACGCGAGGAAGGCTATAAGCGTGTCGGAGAGAACAGGGTATATAGCACGGGTTAGAAACCTTGCAAAGAAATGTGCTGAGGGGTATTCAAGTCAGTTAGTATGAATTATGAATAAAGATATACTTATGGAGATCGGGGTCGAGGAGCTCCCGGCAAGGTTTTTACCTGCTGCAATAGCGGACATCAAGGCTGCTGCTGAGCGGCTCTTAATGGAAAATCGTATCAGATTCAGGGAAATCTCTGTATACGGCACGCCAAGAAGGCTGGCATTAATTGTTACGGAAGCAGATGAAATGCAGGAAGATGTTGTCATTGAAGTGTCCGGGCCTCCCAAAAGTGCCGCCTATAGCGCTGATGGTGTTCCGACAAAGGCGGCAGTGGGTTTTGCAAAAAGCCAGGGAATAGATATCTCTCAATTAAAGATTAAGCATACTGATAAGGGTGAATATCTGTTTTCAGAGAAACATGAAAAAGGGAAACAGACAAAAGATGTTCTCCCTTCACTACTAAAGAACCTTTTATCATCAATAACCTTTCCAAAATCCATGCGCTGGAATGATACAAGGGTCCGTTTTGCCAGGCCGTTGAGATGGCTGCTGGCTATATATGGGGATGAAATTGCCGGGTTTGATTTTGCAGGCGTGAAAAGCGGAAGAACATCTTATGGACATCATTTCATGTCTCCCGGATCTTTTGTCGTTAAAAGACCGGATGATTACGTCAGCTCTCTGATGGAAAGGTTTGTCATTGCAGACCAATCGGATCGTCTTACGAGGATAGAAGAACAGCTAAAGTCTATCTCTCATGAAAAAGGCGGTCTTGTTGTTCCTGATGAGGAACTCCTTAAAGAGGTCGCATTCTTAACAGAATATCCTGTTGCAGTCTGCGGCAGGTTCGATGAAGGATTCCTGTCTCTTCCTAAAGATGTCCTTGTAACAGTGCTTAGGGAGCATCAGAGGTCTTTTTTAATTGAAAAAGAAGGTGGAGGGAGCCTTCCATATTTTATTTCAGTCAGTAATACAATGCCCAGGGATATTGCTGTAATCAGGTCCGGATACGAAAGGGTTGTCAGGGCAAGGTTGTCTGATGCGAAATTCTTTTTTGACGCCGACAGCACATTAAGACTTGAGGACCGGTCTGTTAAACTTGGACAGGTAGTCTTTATGGCTAAACTTGGCACTATGTCTGAGAAGGTTGTAAGATTAAAGTCATCAGTAAGTCACTTGTCAGAACTGTTTAAGTTGTCAGATATTGCCCCAGCTGCTGTAAGGTCTGCAGAGTTATCCAAAGCGGATCTTATGACAGATATGGTTGGGGAGTTTCCCGAACTGCAGGGGGTCATAGGGAGGGAGTATGCCTTAAGGCAGGGGGAAAAGAGTGAGGTAGCAATGGCTATATTTGAGCAATATTTACCCCGGTTTTCAGGAGACATGCTTCCTGATACAAAGGCAGGCAAGATACTTGCGGTTGCAGAGAAGATGGATAATATAGCAGGATGTTTTGGATCGGGGAATATTCCTACCGGTTCAAATGACCCTTATGCGTTGAGACGTCAGGCTATCGGTATCCTCCATATACTGATTAAGGGTGGGCATCATGTTGATTTGAAGAAAGTGGCAGAGGTAAGTCTTTCTACTTACAAAGGTATTATTGCCGAAGCAAGATATAATGAGATCACAAAAAATGTTATCGAATTCTTCAGAGAGAGACTCAGTACACTTGTCGTTGCAGAGGGATACAGGTATGATTGCGTGAGGGCAGTTATCTCAACAGATCTTGATGATCCATATGATGCATTTCTCAGGATAACGGCGCTGGACCGCTACAGGATCAAACCGGAGTTTGATGCCCTTACTGTTTCATTCAAACGTGTGATGAATATAATCCCTGCTGATTTTATGAGTATATTTAAAGAAGGGCTTTTAAAAGAGGCTGAGGAAAAAGGGCTTTACGATGCTTATAAAAAAGCAGAATATAATGCTATGCTGGCGAAGAAGGAATATAATTATTGGAATGCATTCTCCTCAATCGCTGATTTAAAATCAGATGTTGACCTTTTCTTTGACAAGGTACTTGTAATGGACAAGGATACAAATTTGAGGAACAACAGGATATCATTGATGAGCATGCTGCGGGATTTATTCCTGAACTTTGCAGATTTCAGGCAAATTGTAGTTGAAGGTAAGTAAGTATAAGAAGCGATGATCAATGAGTACTCAGCAATGAGTAATAAGAAAGGGAAGTATGCTATATAAGTCGCTTATAGATGCGATTGGGAATACACCGCTGGTTGAGATAAGCAGGCTTAATCCCAATAAAAATGTTAAGATATATGCAAAGCTTGAGGGGGCTAATCCTACGGGGAGTGTTAAGGACCGCATTGCAAAATATATGATTGAAACCGCTGAGAGGGAAGGTATTCTCTCAAAAGACAAGATACTCCTTGAACCTACGAGCGGCAATACCGGCATATCCCTTGGTATGCTGGCCAGGATCAAGGGTTACAGGCTTGTTGCGGTAATGCCTGAGTGCATGAGCGTTGAAAGGCGTGAGGTCCTGAAGGCATTTGGTGTTGAGATAGTTCTTTCTCCTGGTGATGAAGGCACCAATGGCGCTATCAGGGTTGCAAAGAAGATGGCAGAAGAAAATGAAGACTATATCATGCTGGATCAATACAGCAATCCCAATAACCCCGGCGCCCATTATTACTCTACTGCAGTGGAAATTCTCAGGGATGTTCAGGAACCTATTGATTATTTCGTTGCAGGTCTTGGCACCGGCGGAACTCTTATGGGGGCCGGCAGACGTTTAAAGGAGCATAACCCCGGGACACAGATAATAGCAGTGCAGCCGTATCCTAAAAGCGGCCTGCAGGGACTGAGGAGCCTGCTGGATGGTTACGTGCCGCCTATACTTGATTTGAATAAACTCG
>JADLDG010000102.1 GCA_020846775.1 Nitrospirota bacterium | reverse complement strand
ATTGACATCTCATTTCCTGAATTCTCATGCCTCTGTCCGCGCTCTGGCTATCCTGACTATGCAATAATTAAGATTACATATGTACCTGACAAGTACATAGTAGAGTTGCGTTCACTAAAGCTATGCCTGAACAAGTACCGTGATCAGTATATCTCCCATGAGTCTGCTACTAATAAGATATATGATGATTTAAAGACCCTTCTGGAACCTCGCAGGATTTTGGTAGTCGGCGACTGGAATCCCCGGGGCAATGTGAAGACGGTCATAACAGTGTCAAGCGGGAAGCAAGTTTAGCAGCCTCTGCTATGCAGTGTCCGACTGATACCCCGTTAATATAGTTTCCTGCCAGGTAAAGTCCCGGAATACCCTTTAGATTTTCCAGAACCTCCTCTATGTGAGCCTGATGCCCGACATTGTATTGAGGGATTGCCTTAGTGTGACGTATTATGCGAACAAAATCGGGTTTATCATCTATCCCAAGGATAAACCTTAGATCTCGCAGAGTCATCTCTAAAAGCTCTTTATCACTGTGCTTCAGTATTTCACTGTTCCTTGCCCCGCCAAGCATTGTTGTTAATGCGGCCTTCCCCTCAGGCGCTCGTCCCCGGAATATTGCAGAGCTCCAGATACTTCCGAGGATATTGTAGCCGCGTGCCCGTGATTCTTTCCGGGGTATAAGACAGCCGAAGCCATCGAGCTTATGACTGATATGCTTTCTTTCAAAGCCTGTAAAGATTATAACTATAGGAACATGTTTTATTTGCATTAGATGGGCCGAAATAAACTCTGAAATAGGCTGGAGTAACCTTGCAGTCACATATGCCGGGGTAGCAATTACAACTGTGTCGGCTGTAAAGACCCACCCTCTCCCTATCCCTCCCCCTGAGGGGAAGGGGAATTTGGGGACAGAATTAAATTCTGTTTCCGGTGCTGGCGCTCGTCCTTTTGCAGCGGCCGCGGCTCTGCTCGTCCCGGAAGCGAGCGATGATTCTTCAGCGATAACTTCGAATCCATTATCCGTCTTTCTAACTGAAAGCACATTGCATCCACCGATAAACCGGTCTCCAAGCGACTTGTGTATTGCAGCAGGCAGTGTCTCAAGGCCATCCCTGAAAGAAAACAACCTCATCTTACGTTTAGGTTCACCCTTCTTTTTTCTTCCGAATAATGCGCCCTTCACGAGCCCGCCGTAGTCCTTTTCTAATGCATACATCTTCGGGAAACAACTCTTGAAAGAAAGCTGATAAGGGTCGCCGGCAAAGACTCCTGTAACAAACGGGTCAATGGCATAATCCAGAAACTCCTGTCCTGTCCTCCTTATGACAAACTCTGCAATTGATTCTTCCCGGGCGCCATTAAACTTACTGATGAACGGCTCGCACATAAGACGTAGTTTTCCATTTAGGGTCCAGAGGTCTGTGGACAGGAACTGGAGAGGCCCCATTGGTAAAGGTCTCAACCTGCCATCCCTTACTACATAACGGTTTTTTGCGCTCTCATTACCAAAAATCTTCTCTGCACTGAGACCGAGAGAGTCACAGAGATCGTCCGCCTCCGGGTATAGATCGAGCGTAGAGTTGGGGCCGCATTCTATCAGATAGCCTTTATCCTTAACTGTGCGGATAGAGCCGCCAGCCCTGTGCTCTTTCTCCAGCACAGTAACATCGTGGCCGCTTTTGTGCAGCCGGTAGGCTGTTGTCAACCCTGATATGCCGCCGCCTATGATAATAATTTTTCCCACTTGAAAATAGCCTTTCAAATCCCCCCTCACCCCCCTTTACTAAAGGGGGGAAAAACGAATTTCCCCCTTTGAAAAAGGGGGATTAAGGGGGATTTCCTAATCCTTGTCAGAAAAATGGGTTTGATGGGGGAATACATGCTGTAAGTACCATTTCCTTCAATGCATCAATCAACATTGGAGAGTCATTCAGGGCTGGTACCCTGTAGAAGTTTGTGATCCCGTAGTCCCTTGCCTTTTCCTTATAAAGGATATCCATCTCATAAAGGGTCTCAACATGGTCAGACACGAAGCTTATAGGTGCTAAAACAACATCTTTTATCCCGTCCTTCCCGAGCCTTTGCAATACTTCATCAGTTGATGGCCCAAGCCATTTCAATGGCCCCACTCGGCTCTGATATGAGAGATGGCAATTCTTCAGGTTCCCAAGCTTCCCGGTTACCAGCTCAACACTCTTTTCTACCTGTTTGGCATACGGGTCACCTCGTCTGATAAATTTCATTGGTAAACCATGTGCGCTAAAAACGATTGGTATCTTATGGATATCAAGCTTATGTAAAGCGGCAGTATTCTCTATAGTCTCACACACGGCATCTATATATGAGGGGTTATCATACCAGTCATTGATATAACGAATTTCGATAGTAGGAGTGCCTATCCCTTTTAAAACCCGTTTAAACTCATTGAATCCAGATCCGGTGGTTGTAACCGAATATTGTGGGTACAGCGGCAGCACTATTAGTTTCGTCAATGGAAATTCAAGCATATCCGTAACGGCCTCTTCTATCGTCGGGTGACAGTAGCGCATGGAAACAAAGACCCAGATATTTCCATGTTCCTGAAGCGCCTCTTCAAGCGCCTTTCCCTGCTGCATGGTAAGTTTCACAATAGGTGATTTACCCCCGATCAAACTGTAATATTTTTTTGCCTTCGGGGCCCTTTTCCGCGCAATGTATCTGGCCAGGACCTTTGTCAGGGGGGCTAACGCCTTGTTGTAGCCCATGATATCAGGGTCGGAAAAAAGGTTATACAGGAATGGTTCAACAGCCTCAAGGGAGTCAGGACCGCCCATATTTATCAAAAGGACTGCTGTAGTGGGTACGCGGCCAGTCATATCGTCCGTGAGAATTTCATCTCTCTGCCAGGTGCGTTAAGATGCGCATCGAATATCATTGCGATATTTCTGATGAGGATGCGTCCGGAGTCTGATATTTCTATCCTGTCGGGACTCAGTCTCAATAATCCATCTGCCTGAAATGCCTCAAGTCTCTTTAATTCATTGCTAAAGTAGTCATTGAATTTGATTCCGTATTTATCTTCGACAGCATGCTTTCTCAGTTCAAAGTCACACATCAACCTGGTAATAACATATCTCCTCAGGAGGTCATCATCTGTCAGCTCATAGCCCCTGTGAGTTGCCATTATTCCGGCATTGACGGCAGTGTAATACTCTTTAATTGCCTTGAGGTTCTGTGCATAGCAATTACCGACCATACTTATCGAAGTCATACCAAAACCGAGGAGGTCGCATCCGGCCTTTGTTGTATAGCCCTGAAAATTCCTGTACAGTGTCTTATCCCTCTGCGCAATGCATAACTCGTCGTCTGGCTTGGCAAAATGATCCATGCCTATATAGACATATCCTGCACCTGTAAATTTCTCTATGACCATCTTGAGTATCTCGAGTTTTTCCCTCCCTTTAGGAAGGTCTTCCTCATGTATCATCTTCTGACTCTTCTTCATCCAAGGGACGTGGGCATAATTAAATACCGCTATTCTTTCAGGATTTATGGCGATGACCTTGTCAACCGTCTCAGAAAATGAAAATGCAGTCTGGAATGGAAGTCCATAAATCAAGTCTACATTAATACTTTCAAATCCGAGATCCCTGCACCACTTGACCATTATTTCTGATGTCTCTTCACTCTGTATCCTGTTAACAGCCTCCTGTACCCTTGGGTTGAAATCCTGAATACCCATGCTGATACGGTTGAAGCCAAGCCCTTTCAATGTATTCACATGCTCAAACGTGGTCTCACGCGGATCGAGTTCAACCCCTGCCTCTGCATCAGCATCAATTGTAAAGTTTTCTGCTATATATCCATACAATTCCATCATCTCTGAAGGACTCAGAAAGTCAGGGCTGCCTCCGCCCCAGTGAAGCTGAACGACTCTTCTATCCCGATTGACAAGGCGCGATATATTTTCCATCTCCCTCTTAAGATGCGAGATATACTCCCCGGCATGTCCTTTTTTCCTCGTAATGATTGAATTGCATCCGCAATAGAAGCAGAGTGAGTGGCAGAATGGGATATGAAAATATAATGACAAAGGAGAGGTGCTGTCTTCCCTGTTCGTTTCAATAAGCTTATCCCTGAACTTTTCCGGACCAAACTCCTCATTCCAGACAGGTGCCGTAGGATAACTCGTATAGCGAGGGCCAGCCTTGTCATACTTCAGGAGGGTGTTAATGTCTACTTTTATTTCAGTCTTATTTCCCATACACACAAATTACATAAAATTATACGTGGATTAACTCTCTTAGACCCTGAAACAAGTCCAGGGCAGCAACAGGGACCTTTTACCAAGTCGTCATGAGTTGACGCTAAAAATGCCCCTATTTTTCAGCGACAACTGCTTTCTTCATGGACTATATCAACCAACGCCTTTGCATGATCAACCGGAATGTCGGGCAGGATGCCATGTCCAAGGTTGAATATATGCCCAGGCTCTTCTCCATATTTATCAATTATAGCCTTTGAATACTTTCTTATAACGGATGGTTGTCCATAAAGTACACATGGGTCTAAATTACCCTGAAGGGCTACACTCCTGCCGCTCCTCCTCACCGCATCTGCCATGTCTATCCTCCAGTCAAGACCGACTACATCGGCTCCTGAGGCAACCATATTTTCAAGAATCCCGCTGACACCATTTGCAAAATAGATTATAGGTACCCCTTTTTTATCAATCCCCTTGATCACCCTTTCTGCATAAGGAAGGGCGAATTCCCTGTAATCATCAGGTGCGAGCCATCCGGCCCAGGTATCAAACAACTGAACTGCGTGAACCCCGGCATTTATTTGCATGTCAAGGTAGCTGATTACGGTATCTGTTATCTTATCAAGTATTTTGTGCAAGAGTATCGGGTTTTCGTACATCATACGTTTAATCCATGTGAAATTTCTTGAGGTCTCACCCTCAATCATATAAGTTGCCAGGGTAAAGGGTGACCCTGAGAAACCTATCAGGGGAACCCGCCCTCCAAGTTCCTGAAGGATTAGTCTGATTGCCTGCGGGATAAATGGCATCAATTCCCCTGATTTAATATCATCAGGCACCAGGAGTTTTTCCAGCCCATCTTCTGACCTTACTGGGTTCGACAGAACGGGTCCTCTCTTGTCTGTAAAAGTAACCCCGATTCCCATTGCCTCAACAGGTATCAAAATGTCAGAAAAAAGTATGGCTGCATCCACGCCAAGAATATCCACAGGCAGCATGGTAACCTCTGCAGCAAGATCAGGGGTCTTACACATTGTAAGAAAATCTACCCTCTTTCTTATGTCACGGTATTCCTTCATATAGCGGCCTGCCTGCCTCATTATCCACACAGGTGTAAAATCAACTGGCTCCATCCTACAGGCCTTTAAGAAATTATCATTCTTTAACATCTAATATCCTCCAGGTTCATTAAATAGGGGGCAACACATATTTATATTATGATATGGTTACCAACAAACAGGCGTTGTCTCTAATCAATGCCCTTTCAAGTACTCTAAGCCATTTAATATTTACTTGTCAACTAACACGTGTGTCAAAATTATGGCACTAATTTTGCTATACTATACGTTGTTAACGTATTATTAACGGGGTTGGAAACCTCTGCAATGTTCTGATAATATTTCTCATTTTACAAAGAGGCAAATGGACAATAATAATTTCATCGGAGAACTAACTTCTGAGTGGACAGGGATTCTTGCCAAACTTGCAGATCTCACCTTACTATTTTGTAAAGAGGATAGATACATGGCCGGACAAAGGGACGAATCGAGGTTGTGCAAACTACTGCAGGAAGACCCTAACGGAAAGCTCTACTGTGAGAGGGATTGCTCGGCGCCTCTAACAGAAGCCCATAAAAGGAAGGAACCTGTATACTTTAAATGTTATGCCCACCTGAATAATGTAGCTATACCCGTCTCACAAAACATGGGAAATGGGGACACACGTTATATCCTTGGGGGAAGAATATTAACCTCTTATGATGACCTGGTTGCTTACAGAAAAGTTGCGGATACACTGGGGATTGATGATGACAGCATTTCTGATGTCGTCAAAGGGATTTCAACAAAAAATATAGCTGTATTCAAATCCTCTGCCGATGCACTAAAAAAAGTAGTGAACCAAATGCTTCAGAGCAGCAGCCGCCAGGCCAGAATGGAACATGATATTGCCCGTATAAACACTATAATCAGGATTGCCACTTCGCCAGGTATCTTGATGGACGAAAAGGCATTTTATGAAACTGTACTTAATACAATTGGTGTATTATTCAACGTAAAAACTGCAATGCTTATGATTAGAGAAGACGACAGTGATTATTTTTCAACTGAAGCTGTGTTCGGGTATGACATGGAATTTCTGACAGGATTCAGGGTAAATGAATCTAACCACATGGTTAACGAGGTTGTTATCAGAAAGGATGTGATGTCATCGTCAGAGGTGTTTGAGATGCCTGAGGCAGGCTTTCCCGATACATTTACATCCATTAAGATATTTCCGGTCATTATAGGTAACAGAGTTGACGGTTTGATAATAATATTCAATACCCGGATAACGGCTCAGGACGAAGAGCTTCTGAAGATGTTCTGCCAGTGCATATCAACAGTTTTGGGTAAGCACATCCTTGCGTCAGCCCGCTCAGATGTTGGAAACAGGGTCCTCGCATCATTACAGGCCCTCTACGCTATTGCATCGTGTACTGATTCCAGTGACCTCTTCACCAATATAGTGGAAAAATCCGCAGAGGTGGTCGGGGCAGAACAGGGTTCATTAATGCTGCTTAATGAGGAGACACACCAGATTGAAGTCAGGTCAACCAAAGGACTAAACTTTGCAATTCTGAGTCATATCAGGATAAGACCCGGAGAGGGAATAGCGGGAAGAGTATTGCAAACAGGGGTACCAATGGCAATAAGCAACATAGAAGAGGACAAAAGGGTCTCACGGCCTAACCGTCTCCGCTACAAGACCAAATCGTTTATTAGTCTCCCTCTTATGATACGGAATAAAGGCATCGGGGTATTAAACCTGGCCGACAAGAGAGACGGCACCGGTTTTTCAGAAAATGACATAAAACTGCTTGAGGCAATAGCCCTGTATTCTGCTGCCGCAGTTGAGCGCAGATTTTATTATCAGAGCTCTATTGACTTACGCAAGATATCCATTACAGACTCCCTTACAGGTCTCCTCAACAGGAGATATTTCGAAGAAAGACTTTCAGAAGAATTCGAACGCTCGAGGCGTCATAAACAGCCTTTTTCCCTGATCATCCTCGACATTGATAATTTTAAAAGCCTTAATGACTCCTATGGACATTTATTCGGAGATGAAATATTAAAGACCACTACCAGTGTAATAAGGAGATGTGTTAGGATAATTGACATCGCAGCACGATATGGCGGGGAGGAGTTTGCAATAATCCTCCCAACGACTGACAAAAGCGGCACAAGTATTATCGCAGAGCGTATCCGGGCCGAGGTTGAAAGCACTATAACTCATGTAAGGGACACTGGTGCAACAATCAATATTACGGTAAGTCTTGGAATTGCATCATTTCCGGAAGATGCCTCTGTTGCAGAAGAGCTTGTCAATAATGCTGACAGGGCCCTTTACAGGGCAAAGAGTCAGGGAAAGAACAAGGTGGTGATCTTTGGAAGTGTATAGAGATAGTGATGAACTACTGTCAATACTCAGGAATGGCATTGAAGGGCTTATTTCACTGAAAACAGAAGATCAGGTACTGGGAAACGCACTTAATATGTGCATGGCCATTTCAAAAACCACGGCCGGTTACATAATCAAGCGGACCGGGGAAGACCAGTGGAAGATTGTTGAGACGTGTCACAACATGTCCGTACCTTCTAACCTTTTAACAGATATAAACCGCAGGGGGACTTTTAATATCAATTCCGAATTGACCAACTTACTTCCTATTGAACTACGCAGGACGATAAACTCTATAATGCCGATCAATGTTGATGGGACAATTAATGCAGCGCTGTTGTTTCACAACGACAGCAGCACCCAGTGTTACTCTATCCTGTCACACTGTCTGTCGTCTGTCCTTTCGAGATTAAATATCCTGAAGGAGATCGAAGGGATGAAGTCTCATTATGATGATCTGCTTTTAAAGAAAGAAGAGGCAGAAAGACTGGCATCACTCGGATATGTCGCAGCAGGGCTTGCTCATGAAATTAAGAACCCTCTCGTCTCTATAAAGACGCTGGCTCAACTCCTTCCGGAAAGGTATGATGATCAGGAATTCAGATATCAGTTCACCAATGTAGCTATAAGCGAGATAGACAGGATAGACAATATAGTATCCGACTTGCTGAATTTTGCAAAAACATCAGAACCAATTTTCTCCCTGCTCGATATACAGGGTCTGATAGACGAGGTTATCGCCCTTCTCTCTGCAAGGTTCAGGGAATGCGGAATATTGGTTACCAGGCATTATCCCTCACCTGTACCTGCCATATATGGAGACAGGGCTAAATTAAAGCAACTTCTCCTTAATATCTTTCTCAATAGCCACGAGGCTATGAAAAAAGGAGGTGGGATTTCGGTAGATGTTACTGTTGGGAATGATTGCGATGGGAATAAAACAGTATTCATAAAGATAACAGACACAGGCACAGGCATTGATAAAGATACCATGCAGCATGTATTTGAACCCTTCTTTACTACAAAAGACAAAGGAACCGGGCTTGGTCTGTCGACTTGTAAAAGGATAATCTCAATTCATGGGGGAAAGATCTTTTTAGACAGTATAGATAGGCTGGGGACAACCGTTACAGTAGAACTGCCTGTTAATAATTCAACTTAGGAGTCATTCATCATGGAATTGCTATTGCTCATAACTTCATCTGCAGACCTGATAAACAGTTTCCAGTCAGCCCTTTCAGATACTGATATAATACTAACCGCTGACAGCATTAAAAAAGGCTCCCTCCTTCTTCAGGAAGAGCATATTTCAGTTATAGCAGTGGATGTTGCAATATCAGATAATATTCAAGAATTTACAGGAAAATACAGGTCTTCATCTGATACCCGGTTGATAGGCATTGTTCCTTTCAACCTGCCCGAGGAAGAACTGGACAAATATTACAACACATTTGATGAAATAATTTATACACCTTTATCACAAACCGGAGTGAGGGCTACACTTAGAAAGATTAGAGAAAGGCATAATATATTAGATAACGTCAGGAACCTGTGTCATACCTCCAATCGTTTACGGTATCAGCATCAGCCTGCCGAAGATACTATTCAATCGTCTTTGAAACATCTTGAGAAGGCCATTGAACTGTCCAAGACCTTCACCTTAAATAACTTCGATCTTGATAAGATGCTTAATATGTTTGTTGATACCCTTTTGGATACCACCGGGGTCGGCCGTGCCTCCATCCTGTTGTCAGAAATGAAAGAAGATGTTTTCAGGATAAGGTGTTCAAGGGGGCTGTCATCTGATTTCGCCTCAAAACTGCACCTCTCATATGAAAGTTCCATTGTCCTGTGGCTTTCGGCAAGCGGCAGGATATTGAAGAGAAACACTTCAGATCCTGAACATTCAGAGCAGCAGAATATCCTGAACAGCGCTTTGCGGGAGATGAAAATGCTGCACGCTGCTGTTGCTATTCCTATAGTAAACGAAGGTAAACTTCTGGGAATGTTGAATCTTGACAACAAGATAACCGGCATGCCTTTTACCAATACAGAACTTGAGCGGATATTTATACTTGCCACATATCTTGGGAAGGCGATACGTGACATTTATCACTACCAGAGTATATGCGCCCAAAAAGAATCTATTCAAAAGATACTCGAGCAAATAGAATCTGAGAAGAGGAAGGAAATTAATGAAGAGAAAACTGATGACTCCCCCAGGATATTTAATGAGTTGGTCGGAAGGATGTCCCACGAATTGAGAAACCCCCTTGTATCTATCAGGACATTTACTCAATTGATGAAAGAGCGATACAATGACCCGGAATTCAAAGATTTTTTCTTTACAACCGTAACGGGAGAGGTAGAGAAATTAAACGGCCTTGTAGAAAAATTGATTGCATTTACTCATCCTATAGAGTATAAATTTAACATGGTGGACATTGCCAAGGTACTGGATGACAGTATTTTGGCCGTAACCAGGAACATAAAACAATCTGAATTTCGTATCATAAGAAACTACAAGCGTGATATAATAAACCTCCAGGCAGACAAGGTTCAGTTGGTAAAGGCTTTTTCCCATCTTATACAGAATTCGCTAAATGCCATGACATCGGGAGGGTCCTTGACAATAGATGTTGACTGGATTGAGGAAAATGAAGCATGCAGCATCATAATTAAAGATACGGGGAGAGGCATACCTCCGGAAGACCTGGATAAGATATTTGATCCTTTTTATACTACTCCTGAAAAGGGGGTAGGTTTAGGTCTTCCATTAAGCAAGAAGATCATTGAAGGACATGGAGGAAAGATTACGGTTAGCAGCGTGCCGAATCAGGGTACTGCAATAACAGTTATTCTGCCTTCAAATCTAACAGACAAAAAACAGGAGGATTGAATGGAGGAAAATTGCAGCATACTCGTGGTTGACGATATGGTTGGTCCACGAGAAGCTCTCCGTATGATTCTGAAAAACAAGCATGAAGTTATTACAGCGGAAGATGGCAACAATGCTTTAGAGTGCATCAACAATAATGATTTCTATGTAGCGATCATTGACATTAAAATGGCCGGCATGGATGGCTTACAGCTTCTGAAGAAGATTAAGGAAAGAAAACCAGATATTGAAGTTATCCTGATGACGGCATATGCAAGCGTAGATACGGCAAAGAATGCCCTCCGCTTTGGCGCACTGGACTATCTTATTAAACCTTTTGACCACAAGGATGTAATAGAAATAGTGGAAAAAGGAGTTGCAAAAAGAAGGGAGCTGCTAAAGACCAGGCTCGAGATTGAGCGCCTGCACATAGCGACTTCTGAATTATCAAGGAAGGTGGATGACGCAAGACGCAATATTGAAAGTCATTATGCGAGCACAGTAAAGGCATTGCTCGCAACTATAGACGCCAAAGACCAGTACACAAGAGGACACTCTGAGAGGGTCGCAAGGTTTTCTGCGTTTCTGGCTGAAAAGACCTGTTTTCAACATGACAAGATATTAAGTTTGGAACAGGCGGCGCTTATTCATGACATTGGAAAGATCGGTGTAGAGGGATACATCCTGAAAAAACCGGGTTCGTTAGATTCCAGTGAATTCGATGAAATAAAGAAACATCCAATGATTGGGGCTAAGATAATAAAGTCAGTTGACTTCCTCCAGGATATGAAACCGATAATCTTGTGTCACCATGAGCGGTTCGACGGATCGGGATTCCCTGAAGGTATCAAGGGGTCTTCAATCCCGCTGAGTGCAAGGATAGTTGCCGTTGCTGATGCCGTTGATGCCATGCTTTGCGACAGGCCTTACAGACCGGCAATGCCGCTTGATCAAGTAAAAGAAGAATTAACACTCCTGGCAGGAAAGCAGTTCGACCCTGAAATAATATCTGTTGTTATAAACAGCGGCCTGCTTGAGTGTTATTCGGGTATATTCGACTTTCAACACCACTAATACTGTTTACCCTGAACAACGCCCATTTGCAGTGTAAACAGGGATGATATATTTAATAACAAGGAGACTAATATGAAAAAAGGTTTATTGTTTGTCGTGCTTTTTTTGTTCCTGATGCTGCCTCTGATACACTCCGCTAATGCTGCCGATAGTTCAAAGACCAATCTTGAGAATGAAATAAAGTCCTTGAAAAAAGACATGCAGGATTTAAAGAAAGAGGTCGAAACATTGAAGACGAAAATTGCAGCAGCTCCTTCTCAACCTTCTGAGGATACTCAGGACTTTACAGTCAGTATAGATGATGACCCATTTATGGGTAAAGCAGACGCACCTGTCACCATCGTAGAGTTTTCTGATTACCAGTGTCCCTTCTGCGGCAGGTTTGTAAAAAACACACTCCACGAACTTACTGAGAAATATATAGATACCGGTAAGGTCAAATATGTTTTCAGAGATTTCCCGCTCGACTTCCACAAAAACGCATCGAAGGCAGCTGAGGCAGCCAACTGTGCCGGCGATAAGGGCAAGTATTGGGAGATGCATGATAAATTATTCAATAACCAGACTGCCCTTACACTGGATGATCTCAGACAATATGCCAGAGATATTGGATTAGATGCTGATTCGTTTAATACATGTCTTGACAGCGGAAAACATGCTGCTGAGATAACGAAGGATTTAGAGGATGGCAGGAAGGCAATGATAAGCGGCACGCCATCATTTATCATAGGAAAGACCCAGAGCGGAAAAAAAGAAATTGTGGGAAAGAAAATAATCGGTGCGAGACCGTTTTCGTCTTTTGAGCAGGCAATAGATCAGCTGCTTTCAGAACAGGGCAATTAGAAAATAGAAGACAATCCCACCCCGTATCCGACGACGGGGTGGGATAATTAATTTCTTTTTTTTACGTCTGGTCAAACAGGGCATCTACAAACTCCCTCGCATCGAATTCTTTCAGGTCCTCAATTCCTTCCCCTACGCCTATCATCTTCACCGGAATCTTGAGATCTTCTGTAATGCTGAGGATAATCCCTCCCTTTGCGGTTCCATCAAGCTTAGTTAAAACTATACCGGAAACACCTATGTCTTTATTAAAGAGGCGCGCCTGGGACAGTGCATTCTGGCCTGTTGTTGCATCGAGAACAAGCAGGACCTCATGTGGACTGCCTGGATGCTCTCTCTCCAGGATCCTCCTGATCTTCTTCAGCTCCTCCATGAGGTTCACCTTTGTGTGAAGCCGTCCTGCCGTATCCACAATAAGGACGTCAGACCCCTTTGACCTGGCTGAAACAAGTGCATCATACACCACCGCCGCCGGATCTGCCCCGTCTGAATGCCTTACCACTGATGCCCTGCTTCTTTCACCCCATATGACAAGCTGTTCTGCTGCCGCGGCCCTGAAGGTATCTGCTGCAGCAATAATTACACTCCTGCCTTCCCTTCTGAGTTTTTCTGATAATTTTCCAATAGTCGTAGTCTTGCCGGTTCCATTTACCCCGATTATTACTATGACGGCCGGTTTAGCAACATCGAGATTCAACGGACTTTCATGCTCTGTCAGTATTGACAGCATACCCTCTTTTAATGATTTTTTTACACCATCAGGGTCATTTATCTTATCCTTTTTTACTTTTTCAATCAGTTTACCGGCTACGGCAGAACCAAGATCCGCCGCTATCAACACCTCTTCCAATTCTTCCAGGAGGAGAGGATCAACCTTCTTAAAACCTGAAAGAAGTGTGTCTATCGTTCCGACAAGTTTTTCCTTGGTCCGTGTAAGTTTACCGCTTAATTTGTCTGCTATCTTAGAGAAAAATTTCATCCGGCCCTCTCATTGCTCAATGCTTTCCACTCATTGCTGGTTGTGTGCCATGACTCATTCAGGTTCATCCGAAAATCTGAAATATCGCTATTGTAATTATGGTGCCGAGCACCGCCCCCCAAATAACCTCACCTGTCGTGTGAATGCCCATAGCCAGCCTGCTATATGCTACTGAAAATGACAATATAAACGTAAGTACAGATACTAATGCATTTTTTGTTAAAAAGGCAACTGCTGTACCAATGGCGAATGAGACTGCGGCATGACCACTCGGCAATCCACCAAGAAAAGGCCTCCCCCTCCTGTAATGAGACTTGGAAAGAACCACTGCGATAATTACAAGGATTAAAACTATTATTGTAAGATGTTCCGAAGTCTCCTCTATATAAGTTAGGCCTCCGGCAAGCGGCCGCTTCACATAGGGGAACAGGATCAGGTAACCTGTAATGATAGCGCCGGCAGAGATCAAAAAGACCGCACCGGCAGCCACATCTTTCGCAATCTTGGCAAGCTGATTATATTCCGGTGATACAAGGTCAACAATAGCCTCAATTGCCGTATTAAACATTTCAGACAGAAGGACTAACAAAATTATGAAGCTCAATATCAGAAACTCAATACGCGTGACGCCCAGCAAGAGGCTTGCTATAATAACAGCACCTGCTACCCAGAAATGATATCTCATATGCTTCTGGGTCTTGGCCGCGTAAAGAATTCCTTCTACAGCAACATTTGCGCTCTCAAAAAAGTTCCTCGGTTTCATGAAGACTTTATAATCGTGATAATATGAGTTTTTCTTTCCGACTCATCCTCTGAGCCTCCGCGCGTGATACCTCATGATCATATCCCAGCAGGTGTAAAATACCATGGATCAGCATGATTTTAAACTCCTTATCCGGGGAATGACCACGTTCTGCCGCCTGCGCATATATCTTTTCCATAGATATTACAATATCACCAAGAAACCTCACAGGTTTTCCATCTTCAGCCAACCTTCCCGAATAAGTAAAGGTAACAGGAGCGGGCAGAAATGACAGCACATCAGTAGTCTTATCAATTCCCCTGTATTGCCTGTTAAGGGTTCTCATAAACTCGTTATTCACAATGAGTATGCTTACCTCTGTATTACCCGAGCCGCACAATAATAAAATTTTGTCCGCATTACTAATTATACTTTGCCGGTCAACCTTGAACTTCCTCTGACGATTTGTTACTTCTGCAGTCATTGCTTTTTCGTCTTTTTAGATTTACCCTTCCTGGAAATAAATATATCATAGGCCTTGATTATATCCTGGACCAATTTATGTCTGACAACATCCTTTTCAGAAAAGTACACAAATTCTATTCCCTCTATTCCGGATAGAATATTTTGTATCTCAATCAGACCCGAGACCTTCTCCGAAGGCAGATCAACCTGAGTAATATCCCCTGTAACCACTACCCGAGAGTTAAAGCCGAGCCTTGTCAGGAACATCTTCATCTGCTCTGAAGTTGAATTCTGTGCCTCATCAAGTATGATAAACGAATCATTCAACGTCCTGCCCCGCATAAATGCAAGGGGGGCAATCTCTATATCGCCCCTCTCAATCAGCCGGTTCACCTTCTCAGTCTCCATCATATCGTATAGCGCGTCATAAAGCGGCCTCAAATAAGGGTTTACCTTTTCATACATATCACCCGGCAGAAACCCAAGTTTTTCTCCTGCCTCCACTGCCGGCCTCGCGAGTATGATACGGTTAACTTCTTTCTTGAGGAGTGAAGAAACAGCCATTGCCATAGCAAGATAGGTCTTGCCGGTTCCGGCAGGACCTATTCCTATAACAATGTCATTTTCTCTTATTGCCTTCACATACTCTGACTGTATATGTGACTTTGGGACAATCAGCTTACGTTTTGACGGAAGTGAAACTGCCTCCTGAAAAACCTCTTTGAGCTGAAACTCGCCATCCTTTACTGACTGCCTGATAATATAATCAACATCATCAGGTTTTACTGAATAACCTTCTTCAATCAAGGTTGTGAGATTTTTAATTACCTCTTCCCCGATCTTAACCCTGTCCTGGGGACCATCCAGAATAATCTCATGACCCCTGGCGACAACCTTGATACCCAGGCTCTCCCCTATTATTCTCAGATAAACATCACCGCCTCCAAACAGTGTACCGGGATCAATTCTGTCTTTAAGCCGAATCTTTATAGTCATATTTGCGTTACGCCTTTCTGAGCAGGCCCTGCACCATAGTATACTTGATAATGTCACTCAGGTTATGAAGATTAAGTTTCTTCATGATATTTTTACGGTGGGTCTCCACTGTATTGATACTAATACACAGACTCTCAGAAATGTCCTTATTCGTCATTCCGCCTGCAAGAAGACGAAGTATCTCTTTTTCACGGGCACTGAGTGATTCATATGATATGGCTGACCCGGCTGGCAAACTCCTGGTCTCCGTAGATATCTGAGAAAGGCCGCAAAAATATTTCCCTCCCGATGAAACGACATCTATGGCATCAAACAGCTCTCTGTCAACAGTCCTCTTTGAGAGATACCCTGATGCCCCGATCTTTTTCCCGTCTTCCTGGAGGAAATTATCTTCATGCATTGTAAGTAGAATAATCCTTGTATCAGGCAGAATTCGTTTTATCCTTTGAGTAGCCTCTAATCCATTAAGGTGCGGCATTGAAACATCCATCAGGATTATATCCGGGTTGATCTCACGGGCTGTTTTAACGGCATCATTACCATCAGAGGCTTCCCCCACGACGGTAATCCACTCCACTGACTCGAGGATGCGTCTCAATCCCTGCCTGAAGAGGACATGGTCATCCGCGATCAGAACATCAATTGCATTATCACGCAAGGCCGGTTGTCCGTAGTCACTCATATGGTATCTCCGTACGTACAGTTGTGCCATAACCAGGATCAGATTCTATCCAGACATTACCACCTAAAATTGCAACCCGTTCTCTTATCCCGATAAACCCCATGCCTGCTGCCCTCTCGTTTTTCGTAAGGTTAAACCCCTTGCCATTATCACTTATAGAAAAATATAGAATACCCCCTGCGTTTCTCAACCTTATCATGACACTTGTTGCTCCGGAATGTTTTGCAATGTTTGTCAGCGCTTCCTGAGCTATACGATACAAGTGTATCTCGTTCTGGGAATTTTGAAACCGGTGAATTTCACTGAGATAAGAATCAACATGTATTCCTGTCTTTTTTGTGAATGTCTCTATATACAACCTCAGGGCCTGAGATAATCCGACTTCGACGACATAGGATGGACTAAGGTTCTTTGATATCCTCGACACTTCATTCATAGTTTCCTCTACTTGACGAGCCAGCCCCTGAATTTCTGAAATGATATCCTCTGAAGAGTTGTTAAGAATTTTATTTTTTATGGTCATCAGTGTTAACTTCATTATTGCAAGAGACTGACCTACTTCATCGTGCAGATCACGTGAAATGCGCAGTCGTTCCTCCTCAGTCGCATAAACAATCCGGGATGTAACTTCTCTTGCAGTCATCTCCATACGTATTTTTTCCATGGCCCTTGAAACACGATGAATCAATATCTGGGAGGTAAAAGGCTTGGTCAGATAATCATATGCCCCATGACGCAGGGCCTCTGTCACTGTTTCCAGGGATCCATATGCTGTGATTATCAGCACCGCTGTCATTATTTCCTTCTGTTGGATGTAATCCAGCACCTGAATGCCACTGATGTCATGCATATTAAGATCAGCTACTACTACCGGATAGTATTCTTCTGACAGGATATGAAGGGCTTCTTTCCCGCTTTTAACTGTCCGGATTTCATACCCATGATATGAAAAAAGCGTCTCAAGATATCCCCTCGCTATTTCATCGCCATCAACTATGAGGATTCTTTCTTTAAATGTTTCGCTTTCAGTCGAAGGCATTGCTATTGGTAATATGACAATATATCAAACTATTTTATATTAGCCCATCTGAGAATGGTTGTAAAGCGGTCGCATTTACAAGGTTGACAGATTTCATGGATACTGTATGCTGTTGTCAAGATGGAACAATCGTGTGGTCTCGACCCATTTTTTTATCCACGTTCGATTGCAGTTGTAGGTGCATCACAGGACGTGACTAAACCATCCGGGATAATCTTAAAGAATCTGCTTCATGCTTTTAAGGGCATCATATATCCGGTAAATCCTAATCATACAAGTATCCTCGGAGTCCCTTGCTTCCCTTCTGTATCTGACATCCCTGATGATGTATCACTGTCGGTCTGTATCACACCAACAGCAACTATCCCATCCCTACTCAGGGAGCATGCAGGAAAAGGCATTCATCATATCATTATCGCTACAGCCGGCTTCGCAGAAACAGAGGGGGGAGAGGTTATACAGAGCGAAATAAAAGAAATTGCAGGCAACGCAGGTATACGTATTATCGGACCTAATTGCCTCGGCATCTTTCATCCTTCTGCCGGGCTCGACACTTTTTTCCTGCCTTATGACAGGGTGCCGAGGCCTCAATCCGGTAACATATCATTAATATCACAAAGCGGCTCCATACTGGGGACGACCCTTATCCTGCTGGAACAGGAGGGGCTTGGCGTCTCCAAGGCTGTGAGTTACGGAAACAGGGTTGATGTTGGAGAAACAGAGTTGATCAAGTACTTGAGTGATGATGACGAGACTGGCGTTATTGGTATATGCATTGAGTCTATAGGAGATGGAAGAGGATTCATAAGTGCAGCTCAAAGATGCACCAAGCCAATGATCGTCCTGAAACTGGGTCAACAACCGGCGGGTAAAAAGGCGTCCAGATCTCACACAGGTTCAATGGCAGGGAGATACGAGATATTTCAGGCGGCATTCAGGAGAAGCGGTATTCATGAGGCAAACACCCTTGAGGAATTCATAGACTTGTTAAAGACCTTTTCCCTGCAGAAACCACATACTGGAAAACGGGTATTGATTGTCACAAATGCCGGCGGAATAGGGGTAATGACAGCAGATTTATGTAATAAGGAGGGCCTGCTCCTGCCTGACCTGCCAGTAGAGACTAAAGATCGCCTCAGGTCATTATTGCCCCCCTATTATGCTCTATCAAATCCCATAGACCTTACAGGAAATTCTACAGATAAACAGTTTGTCATGGTACTTGAAGAATGCCTGAATCACTATGACGCGGCTCTCCTTATTCCTTTTATGACAGTCCCTGGAATTACGCAGGAACTGGGCAAACTGATTACGAATACCGTCAGGGACATTGCTAAACCAGTTGTATCACTTAATCCATTTTCAGGAAACGGCAAGAGATTGGAAAATACTTTCAGGCAGAGTAAAATACCGGTATTCCCTACACCCATCAGGATGGTAAAGTCAGCAGCAGCCCTTTTAAAAAACATTCCGGCAGAACCTTTCCCTGAGAATATAAGGGAATATCCGCTGATAAAGGGCTTGATCAAGGGTCCTCAGCCGGTCAATAGTAAAGACATGTTAGATGCAATGAGCATCAAGTACCCGGATTTCATATTCGCACGAAGTCAAAAAGAGGCATTGACCGGAGTTGTTGTACAAGAAATGGCACCATCAGGCATTGAGGTAATCATTGGTTCGATAAAGGACCCTGACTTCGGCCCTGTGGTAATGTTTGGACTGGGTGGAATATTTACAGAAATTATAAAGGACACAGTCTTTGACATCGCGCCAATAACTCATAATGGCGCATTGAGAATGATAGAAGCAATCAGGGGATATGAAATACTCAGGGGTATAAGAGGCGCCAGGGGTGTGGGCATGGGAATATTGGCTGATACGATAGTGAAGGTCTCTGAGGTTGCAACACTGTTCCCTGACATAGTAGAATTAGAGTTCAACCCGGCAGTTGCATATCCTGACGGGATCATTGTAGTAGATGTGAAAATCATATATAAGTGAACTGTCATGAGCCGCGGGCTCACAAATGTACATGAAAATAATCCCCCTCACTCCCCTTTTTCAAAGGGGGATATTAGTTACCCCCCTTTAGAAAGGGGAGGGTCAGGGGGGATTTGAAAAGCTATGTTCGGATTAAAAAATAACTTCTACATAACAGTTGTACTGGCCCTCCTCCTTCTCGGCTGCAGCTCCTATCCTTCAGCAAGGAAGGACGCATCACCTCCTCCCTCCAAGGAGATGGGGAGGGCATTTGTCAAAGAGGCGCTCCAACATTACCGGTTCGTTAAAGACCCGGATGTAGTGAATTTAGTCAATAGTGTCGGACGCCGTATTGTCAGTAAAATCGGGGCTAATCCTGACAGCTACCATTTCCTGGTCGTAAGGGAAAACCAGCCTAACGCATTTGCCATACCAGGTGGATATATTTTTGTTTTTGACGGTCTTCTGCCTCAACTCCGGGATGAGGGTGAACTTGCCGGCGTCCTGGCCCATGAGATTGCACATGTGGAGAGGAGCCACTTTTTTAAAGACGACAAGAAGATTGCGGCACTGGATATTGCAACTATTGCTGCAATCCTTTTGAGCGGAGGAAACCCCGCTGCCCTTACTCTTGCCGGAGCCGCCAATCTCGACGTACGTTTACAGTTTAGTCGCGAAAATGAAAGGGAAGCTGACAGTTATGCAATGAGATATCTGGAAAAGGGAGGTTACTCATCAGAAAGTCTCCTTAATTTCTTTGACAGCTTGATCCGGTATGAGAGATTTAATCCCCAGACCGTCCCTGCCTATGCATCTACTCACCCGGGTCTTGAAGAAAGGCGAGACCGGGTTGCCAGTTTTCTCATGAAGACACATGACTCTGCATCCACTGCAGCAGACACTGATTCCAAAACTAATACAGCCCAAAAATGGACGCGCATGCAGGCATCACTTCTGTCCCGTAATATAGCATTGAAAGACGAGTCTATCCTCCTGCAATCAATGGGTATTGAGAAAATCCCTGAAGAAAGAAGGGATGAAACGGCGAACTATCTTCTCGGCATTGTTTACATGAAGGCAGGACTATACAGTGATGCCATTCCCAGATATCTAAAGGCTATCGGGTTTAATGAGGGAAATTATGTCTATTATGCGGACCTTGCATATTGTTATCTAAAACAACAGGACATCGTTAAAAGCAGGGAAGCCGCACTCAAAAGTATTTCCTTAAACAAAGATTATGCCCCTGCTCACGTCATCATGGGCATTTTAGAGATGGATTCCGATAATCTTGCAATGGCAACTTCCCATCTTGAAGACGCACTCAGATTGGATGAAACAGACGATATGGTCAATTTCTATCTTGCAATGGCATACAGGAAAAGCGGAGAATCCGGCAGAGATGCCTTCTATTCTGCCAGATATTTCAAGATAAACCTGGACCCTGACAGGGCGCTCAAGGAGTTTAACAGGGCAAAAGATCTGGTAAAAACCGATACCCCCATGCACTTCAGGATACTGCAGGAAATAGATGAAATTAAACGCGAGGGCCTGTAAACGGCTGCTATATTTTTACTATTGACTTATTATATCCTGCTGATAAAATAACGTCTCAGCTAAAACCCTATTACCTTCCCTGAACTGGGCAATATTAAACATAAACTAAGAAATAACATGGTATATTTGCTGATTATAAGAGGCTAAGGGATGAGATTTATCAGGCTTAGAACGGCAGCTCTTGTTGTACTGATTATTATAGTTGCGGCCTTGCTGTGGTTGCTTATACCTCTGCACCCATCGGCACGAAAGGATACCCTGTATGGGCAGGCTTATATTACAGGTGTAGTAAGGATAAAGCCCCTTCTGGACAAACCCTTTTCCGCATTTGTTTCTGCAATACCTGGTAACCCTGCAGCAGCAGGCAATGTACCTTTTTTTTTAAGACCCCTTATTCCTCCTGTAATGGAGTTCTATCTTCAGGGCAGCAAAGAAGGAAACGGCTGGGCTATAGTTACAGACCTCGGATGGAGGTCAAAACTATTCAGGATGTTTCACGGAATTATTATAGGGCAGATGCAATACAGGGGTATGGGAGCTGTTGAGGGCGAATCTGTCCTGAGAGCCCCTTCAGGCCAGAGAATCCTCCTTTATCAGGATGGCCGGACGCTTTTTTTTGCAGAGGGAGAAAACATTATAGATAAGATTATCGGGCCCGTATCAACAGCTAATCCTGCTGCAGACAGGTCGGATCTTCAAATATCAGGATCTGAGACAAGTGATAACAGGATTATATCAAGCGTCTCGTTTTCAAATATTGACGGAGACGTTACAAAGGCTATTGAGTCGCTGGAGGGCAGGGCAGGCTTCGTGCTGATGCCTTCTGCAGGCAGTATGGTTAAAGGTTCATTTGATATCAGGCAAACGGGCAGTGATACTATCTCCGGAATGATCGCCCTTACAGGTCGTGAGGATGGCGATTTTGAGGGATTGGAAGGTGACATAACCTATTTGGTCAGCCTGCTTGAAAGATATCTCTACGCGCAAAATATGAAGACTGACGTTACAATTAACAGGGAAGAGAGTACAATAACAGCTCAAATAATGATTCATCCTGAAGGAGGGAAACAATGAAAAAGATATTCATCAGTATAATTATTACCTCACTATTGATCCTCGGTATAAAAGGTGGGGTCCATGCACTCACCTTTGAATTCAATAAGGATAAACCAGGGGTTAAAGAATTTATATCAAAAAACCTCCGCTTTTCTTCTGAGGGGGAAGACATAATATCGAAGACCCCATCGTCATTTTATTTAATCACTTATCCCCCCGACATCTTACCGGTAATTGCATATAAGGGCACGACGGCAAACTTAGATAAGATCGCCGGTGGTAAAATCGCTAAAAACATCAAGGGCCCGCACGGTGAAAAAATTTTCTATAATCCAAGCCAGCCCCCGGAAAATAAACAATTATCATCATATGCCCAGTGGGATGGATGGGTCTTTATAGGAAATAAGAAAGAGTCACTGCAAAATGTGCTTAAACGATTCAAGAATCCTTCAGATATTTCAAGCTCGGGTATCCTGACACCTACTTTTAAGGAATGGAAAGATGGGGGCATACGGTTCTGGGGAAATAACTCGGACGATCACATGTCTCTAATCCTTGAGGCACAGAAAAACGCCTTGTTAATCCCTGCCTTCAGAAACCCTAAGGACATTCATGCCATGGCAGGCGCATTCACCCTGACACCTTCCGGAAACATCCGGGGTAAGATCATAGTAAAGCCTGTGAACCAGCAGCAGGCATATAAAAACATTGAAGGAGATGCCAAATTTATAAGCGAGACTGTGAGGAGACGACTCCTGGCAGTAAAATCACCATACGAAGGAAAGGTAAGCAGCTCAGACGGTAATGTGGTTTATGATCTCGTCATTGGAGATTATACGGCAGCTCAGAAACAGATAGTAAAAAGTAAGTAATAAATCCATAAAGTCTAATGGGGGACACTTTCTTTACAAGGAAATGTCCCCCTGCTCTTTTCACTGCTGCCTATTTTTTAATTCCAAGAGTTGTCTCCCATATATCTGCATGTCTTTCTTCGTCAGACAGGATCTTTTCCATCATCAGCCTGCTTGTAGGGTCACCTAATTCATCAAAGAGCTTAATGTCAGCCTTGTACTGAGTTATCGCAGTATTCTCACCCTCAAGATCATCCTTCATCATCTTAACGAGATCTCCACCCTTCTTAATCTCAGCCGGAATTGTCGTCGGATCACCCCCGAGGTAATTAATCCTCTCTGCAATCATCTCCATGTGCTTCATCTCATCGCGCCCTATCTTCTCAAATAATTCAAGTACTGCCGGGCTGTCATACCCCTCTCCTGTCCAATGATGATGCAAATACTGAAGAGTTGCTGCAATCTCCAAAGCAAGGTCCTTGTTAAGCGCCTCAATAATTTTTTCTTTGCTCATTTGTCACCTCCTGGGTTATAAGTATTATTATACATGATGCATCTTCTTAACGAAAATCTCTTTCGCCAGCTCCCCGTCAAGCGCAAGCTCTGTCTCCCCTATCTTTATTAAATATGTAGGTTGTTTCTGATGCAGGCGCAAGATGCTCCCGGGGACGATACCAAGCGAACTCAGCCTGTCAAGCCTCGCATGATACTTTGATGATATAAAAACGATTCTCGCATCTCCTCCTATAGGAAGTTCTGTAAGGGGCGCTACAAGTGGCTTTAAATCATGGGAAAATCTCTTACAGCACTCACCCCTTGGGATTGCCTTTCCGTGCGGACATGTCGGGGGGTGCCCTAAAAAAGCGCAGATGCTGTCTACGACAACCTCGCTCAGGACATGCGTATGCTCCAGTTCACATGCATGGTCCTCGAGCTGTTTCTCTTCTATCTCGAAGACCTCTGACAGCAGCCTTTCAGCAAGCCTGTGCCTCCTGATTACGTTTTCAGCCCGTTTCTCGCCTTGCTGGCTGAAAGAAAGACGGCCATCATCAGTTAAAACCAGTTGTCCGGACTCAGCGATAGTTAATATCTGCTCCACGTCAGGGTCCTCTGATATTTTCCTGACATCATCTATTCGTGATTCTCCTTCTTCCCGCAGCATCCAGATCGCCTCAAGGAGTTCGTCTATACGGTCCTCTTCATGAAGGTCTTTGACCTTATTATAATCCATCATCCGTAACCTCACAAGCAGAAACAGCGACTACTAAATGTTCATACGCTGTCCCTGATTTCATAATTTAATGCCAAACAGGATAAAGACAAAGTTTAACACTCCTCCTACTAAAAATGCAAAAGGGAATATAAACATCACAATGGCAAGGGCTGTCTTAAGCCCGCACTCTTTGACCATGACAAGAAGATTTGCGACACACGGGACAAATAGGGTGATGGTCACCAGGCTCACAACAACCTGGTTTGGATTAAGTTGTCCTGACTGCGCAAGCGAGAAGAGTCCGGCCGCACCGTAGTCCCTCCTGAGAAAGCCTATCAGGAATGCCTCTGTAGCCTTACCAGGCAATCCAAGAAAACCGACGACTACCGGATTTGCTATTCTCTCAACTGCTGCAAGCCCTCCAATCTTATCGAGGGTAAACAGTATCAGCGTCCCGACAATAAACAGGGGGACAGCCTCTTTTAGATACCAATTAATCCTTGAGAGTGTCTTAAAAATAATGTTTGATAATACCGGTATGCGGAGCGGCGGGATATCGAAGACAAAATCAGACCCTTCTCCCTTCAATATTTTAGAGGACAGGAATCCTACAATAAATAATACCAGTAACACCACAAATGCCCAGATGAGAGTAGCAGAGGCTGAAACACCGCCAAGCATCCCCAGGATCACGCCCAGTTGCGCTGAGCACGGGACTCCGAGGGCAAGAAGAAGTGTCACGATTACCCTCTCTTTCCTTGTCTCCATTACCCTTGCCGTTAAGGTAGCCATTGTGTCGCAGCCAAGTCCCAGGACCATAGGGAGCACGGCCTTTCCGTGCAGTCCCATAAGTTTGAATATCTTGTGAACCATTACGGCAAGTCTCGGGAGATATCCGGAATCCTCGAGTATGCCAAATGCTATGAAGAAGGTACCTACTACAGGAAGTATGATGGCGATAGAATAAGTCAGCGCCATTGTGATGATACCGTATTCTCCAACAAACAGATCCCTGAAGAATGAGTCTCTGATAAACCGCTCAGCAATGATTGTCATATAAGGATTTATATAAACTCCAAATAGTCCTTCTTCGAGAAGTCCTGCAAGTACCTGCGCTCCGAAGACACCGACAAACTCATACATCATAAATAATACGGCCAGAAGTACCGGTATTCCCCATATGGGGTGCATAGCCCATCTTCCGAGTTTAGTGGTAACTGTGGTTCCTTTTCCCTGTGATCTCGACATGACGCCTGCTACAATATTCTCAGCCTTCTTTATCCTGGCCTGATTAATTACATACCCCAGCGGTTCATGAAACCTGTTCTGGATATCCAGTCGTATGTCTTCAATTTTATTAATATCTGAGGGGGTTATGCTCTTGCTAATCCATGGTTTCAGACTGGCGTCTCCGGCAAGGAGCATAAGGGCAATAGAACGTCCTGAGATCTTCGTTTGAGGCAGAAGTGCCTCGAGCCTTTTAATGCCCCCCTCTATAATCCGTCCATATGTAATGCCGAGAGAAGAAAATTTCCTGTCTGACAGGGAATCGCGTAGTTCTTTTATACCTTTTCTTTCCACACCAACGGTAGGTATAACCGTAGTACCAACAATACCGGCAAGTTTCTGCGTGTTTATATCCAGACCACGGTTTCCTGCCTCATCCCACATGTTAAGGACAAGAATAAACGGGAGGCCCATCTCTGCAAGCTGTATACTAATCTGCAGTCCGCGTCCGAGGTTTTTTGCATCTGCAACCTGTACAACGAGCCTTACCTCATCATTCAGGAGAATGTCCCTTGTTACGACCTCATCTTCAGACATGGGGATGAGGGTATTAACACCCGGGGTATCAGTGACCGGCAGGTCTTCACCACCTACCCTGCATGACCCTGTAGTCAGAGTAACCGTAGTCCCGGGGTAATTGGAAACCGTCGCGTATCTTCCTGTCAGGAGACCAAAGATTACACTCTTTCCAACATTGGGGTTTCCGACAATTGCAATCTTGCTGACTGTTTTATTATCCTTTACCGTGTGCCCATGCATAAGGCTTACCCTAAATATTGAAATTGGTTATCAATTTCATTGTAACTACTATAGTAAAAACTCAGGTACTATGTCAATAGCTGTTTTGTGGCAAATCTCAGACAATACAGGTTATAATCAAACGATGCTCCTTGGCGCACACATGTCAATAGCAGGAGGCATTGATAAGGCAATTGAGAGGGGTGTGTCCCTATCATGTTCGGCAATCCAGTTGTTTACTCAGAACTCCAGCCAGTGGATGGGGAAGCCTGTTACCGGGGAAGAGGCCGGCAGATTCAAGGAACTTCGCAAAGACAGCGGTATACTGCAGGTCATAGCTCACGCTTCTTATTTAATAAACCTTGCCTCAGGCAACGATGAGCTCCGAAATAGATCCGTAGACGCCCTGATCAGCGAGATGGAGAGGTGCAGGATACTTGAGATTCCGTATATCGTTTTACACCCTGGTGCGCATACCGGGATAGGTGAAGGTGAGGGTATAAAGAATATTATCATGTCTCTCGATATAATATTCACCAAAACCGACGGGTGGGGGGTTGATATCGCTTTAGAGACTACAGCAGGTCAGGGGACAACCATAGGATACAGGTTCGAACATCTGAGCAACATCATCTCTGGAGTTATACATAGTCACAGAATAAAGACATGCATTGACACCTGCCACATATTCGCTGCTGGATATGATATAAGGACAACTGAAGGATACGAAAAGGTAGTAGATGAATTTAACAACATTACAGGACTTGACAGACTTGTCTGCATTCATTTAAATGATTCAAAGAAAATGCTGGATAGCCGCGTTGACAGACACGAACATATAGGAAAGGGATTCATTGGAATAGAGAGTTTTCGCACTATAATGAATGACGTGAGATTCAACAATGCAGCCAGGATCATTGAAACACCTAAGGGCCCGGATATGAAGGAAGACAAGATAAATCTGAAGTGTTTACGACAAATGATTGTGCTATAATATTGCCAACCAGGAGGAATCGAAATTATGTCCGCTGAAGAAACACCTGTAACAATAGTGAATAAATTAAACCGGATTGCCTATAATCTATGGTGGTCCTGGAATCCTAAAGCCCAGGATCTTTTTGCGTCTATAGATAAAGTTCATTGGAAAGAAGCAAAAAATAATCCTGTGATCTTTATAAGACGCCTGAGCAAAGAGGCGCTTATTGAGGCGGTATTTAAAGAAGAAGTACTTACCCTGTATCGTAATGTAATTAAAGAATTTGACGATTACTGCAATCCTAAGGAGACCTGGTTTACAAGGACATACCCAAACCATAATAAGATGTCTATTGCTTATTTCTCAGCGGAATTCGGCCTTCACGAGTCCTTACCAATATACTCAGGCGGCCTCGGCGTCCTTGCCGGGGACCACTGTAAGGCTGCAAGTGATCTTGGGCTTCCTTTTGTCGCCGTCGGACTGCTCTACCGGCAGGGATACTTTAAACAGCAGATAAATAAAAGAGGTGAGCAGGAGGCAGTCTATGAAAGGTATGACTTTACTGACATGCCTGTCAGACCTGTTATGAATTTGTCCGGTAATGATATTGTTATCAGTGTTGAACTGCCAGGAAGGACACTGAAGGCAAAGATCTGGAAGGTTGATGTAGGACGAATAAACCTTATATTGCTTGACTCAGATATAGAAGAAAACAGTGTTGAAGACAGGAGATTAACATACAATCTCTATGGCGGCGACCATGAGGTAAGGATATCGCAGGAGATTTTGCTCGGCATAGGTGGTGTAAAGGCGCTTGAAGCAATCGGCCTGCGCCCTAATGTATGGCACATGAATGAGGGACATTCAGTCTTTCTTGGTCTTGAACGGATACTGAGATTAACAAGGGAAGAAGGACTGACATTTGCCGAGGCACTGGAGGCAGTTAAAGGCAATACTATTTTTACGACCCATACACCGGTTCCTGCCGGAAATGACGCCTTCTCACTCATGCTGATAGAGAAATATTTTAAGAAATACATAGATAAATTCAGTGTCAAATTACACGAGTTCATGCGTTTTGGCCTTCGTCCTACAGGCGGAGGATCTGACCTCTTCAGCCTTACTATTCTTGCCTTCCATTTTTCTGCACAGAGCAACGGGGTAAGTAAACTGCACGGCCAGGTATCGAGAACCATCTGGAATGACGTATGGTTCGGCGTACCCCTCGGTGAGATACCAATCGGGCATATAACAAACGGGGTCCACACAATGACGTGGATTGATCCCTCCATAAGACGTCTTTTTGACAAGTATGTCGGGACAGACTGGCAGGACGGTCTTCTTGAACCTGACGTATGGAAGAAGGTATATGATATTCCTGATGCAGAGCTGTGGGAGGTACAAAAGGGTATGAAGGCATTGATGATTAAGTCCCTTCGGAATATTCTATCTCTTCAGGCAAACAGATTTTCTGACCATGAAAAGAAGGGAACGACAGCAGAAGTCGTTCTGAATCCTGATGCACTCACAATAGGATTTGCCAGGAGATTTGCTACCTATAAGCGTGCAACTCTTATCTTCAGTGATCTTGACCGGCTGAAAAAGATTTTGAATGATAAAAAAAGACCCGTTCAGCTGTTGTTTGCAGGAAAGGCACACCCTGCTGATAAACCGGGACAGGCCTTCATTAAACGGGTTTATGAAATCTCACAGATGAAGGAATTCATGGGTAAAGTAGTAATGATTGAAGGCTATGATATGCATGTCGCACGTCATCTTGTTGCAGGTGTTGACATCTGGTTTAACACGCCGAGGAGACCTTATGAGGCAAGCGGCACAAGCGGACAGAAGGCCGGTATAAACGGCACAATTAATTTCAGTGTTCTGGATGGGTGGTGGGTCGAAGGCTACAACGGAAAGAATGGCTGGCCGATAGGCAGCAACGAAAATTATGATAATGAAGATTTACAGGACAAGACAGACAGCGAAGACATTTATGAGAAATTAGAGCAGGAGATTGTACCTCTCTATTACCGCAGGGATGAAGCGGGCATTCCTGAACAGTGGCTGAGCGTTGTAAAAGAGTCAATACGCACAACTACTCCGGAATTCAGCACAGCCAGGATGGTCAGTGATTATACCACAACTATGTATATCCCGACCTTTGAGAGAGGTGACAGGATCAGGGAAGATAATTTTGCCAAATCAAAGGAACTGGCTGAGTGGAAGGCATGGATGAAGAAGAACTGGGAGTACATAAAGATTGTCTCCATAGAGAAGGGTGAAAACCTTAAAGACGGGGAAGGAAACATCCTCCCTGATTTCGAGGTAATCATAACCACTGATCTTGGCCCTATATCTCCTGGCGACGTGACGGTAGAAATATGCAGGGGCATTATGGACAAGAATGGTCAATTTAATTCCATGGGTATGATACCAATGCGGCGCCTCGGGGAAATATGGGAGGGATTCTACAGCTATGCTGCAACCGCCACACCCGATGACAGGGATGGATACGGCTTTTTCTTTCATGTAGTGCCGACACATCCGGACCTCGGAAATAAATATGAGTTCGGGCCGATACGTACAACATATGTGGAGATGAAGAAGTTATGAAGACCTATCCAATACTTGACAACAAATAAGCATAAATGTAACATTGCCGGGGTAAGGAACTGGATCATGGGGCTGTAGCTCAGCTGGGAGAGCGCTTGAATGGCATTCAAGAGGTCGGCGGTTCGATCCCGCTCAGCTCCACCAGGATAATCAAAGACTACCTGATAATGACAATCCCTGCCCTTTTCCTCAAACCATCCGAGTATTCTTTCAAACGGTTTTCTGACTCTATACTAAATAGCCGCATCTTTATCTGATCATGAACCTCACTGTAAGTCTGCTCTCCAAATTCTTCTCTATTTTTTTCATAGAATTCCTTTATCACTTCCTCAGATATAACGATGAAGAAGTTTATCCTGAATTTAATAAACTTCTCTGCCATAACCTGATCTGTCAACCTCTTGAGAACGTCTGATTCCGTAAGACCGTATTCTCTCAGGAAATCCTTATAACGCTCTCCCGCCAAATATTCTCTGACCGACTTAAGCCTCCCCTGAACCTTTTCAATGTCTTCTTTAGCTTCTGTTATCTTGAATTTCTCTGCCTCCTGTAAATAGAGTTTTCTGTTAATCAGGTCCTGCAGGGCACTTTCTTCGTCCTTGTCGTATAAATTCAGCATGAGTTCAACCTTCACATCGCTGTAGGTGATTATCTCTTCACCTACAACTGCCGCTATCCGGTCAATAAGAAGCTCCTCAGCCTGTACTATGCATTCCCAGGACAATAAAATGCATATAATCATAAAACATACCGACAATCTGCGGGATAACATCCATGCATTATAAGTAGTGTTTCTATAACAATCAATATCGTTTTTTCAATGTGTTTCAGCCCGATAGCGGGCCAAAGCGCAGGCTTGACACTGCCTTATATAGATGATAACATGTCAAATCTTTGTAAAGTCATGACACTAATAGAAATTTTAAAAGCCAGGGGCAATGAAAACCTGGAGATAATTGCAGCAAAAATTAACGGCCAGCCTGTAGATTTAAACACGCCTGCATCTGAAGGTTCCGACATAGAGTGGATAACTGCCTCTTCTCCTGAGGGTCTGGAAATTCTCAGGCACAGCACAAGCCATCTCATGGCTCAGGCAGTAAAGGAGCTCTATCCGGAAGTCAGGGTAACCATAGGTCCTTCTATAGAAGACGGCTTTTATTACGACTTTGACTATGACAAGACTTTTACGCCTGATGACCTGATCAGGATAGAGAAGAAGATGAGGGGGCTGGCAGACAAGAACATACCAATCTCCCGGATGGAGATGTCTAAGGAAGACGCCATCACGCTCTTTGAAAATATGGGTGAGAATTACAAGGTAGAGATAATCAGAGAGATACCTGATAAGACCGTATCGTGCTATAAGCAGGGCAGCTTCGTAGACTTGTGCAGGGGACCTCATATCCCGTCTACCAATCGTATAAGATCATTTAAGCTCCTTCAAACTGCCGGGGCATACTGGCGTGGTGATGAAAAAAACAGGATGCTTCAACGCATTTATGGGACGGCATTTCCGGAACAGGCAGACCTCGACAGCTATCTCAGCAAACTTGAAGAGATAAAAAAGAGGGATCACCGGAAGCTCGGTAAAGAACTGGAACTCTTCAGCATCCATGATGACATTGGTTCGGGCCTCATATTATGGCACCCCAATGGGGCAATAATAAGAAAGACCATTGAAGACTTCTGGAGAGAGGAACACCTCAGGCATGGATACAAGCTCCTGTACACGCCCCATGTGGCAAAGCTGGATCTATGGAAGACCAGCGGCCATACGGAGTTCTATCAGGCCAACATGTATAAGCCTATGGATGTCGAGGGACAGGACTTCCAGTTAAAACCGATGAACTGCCCGTTCCATATAGCTATTTATAAATCGAAGATGTATAGTTACCGGGAAATGCCTATAAGGTGGGCTGAGCTCGGCACTGTATACCGTTATGAAAGGTCAGGGGTCTTACACGGCCTTTTGAGGGTAAGGGGATTTACACAGGATGATGCACATATATTCTGCAGGCCCGATCAGATCCGGGATGAGATCACCTCTATACTGGATTTTACAGTTGATCTGCTGACTACGTATGGTTTTGACAGGTATGACATCTACCTGTCAACAAGGCCGGAGAATTACGTAGGGACACTTGATAACTGGGAAAAGGCTACAGATGCATTGCGTAACGCCCTTGAATTAAAGGGCCTCCCTTATCAGATAGACCCGGGCGAAGGGGTTTTTTACGGCCCTAAGATAGATATCAAGATAAAGGATGTACTGGATCGTGCCTGGCAGTGCACCACAATTCAGGTTGATTTTAATCTCCCTGAAAGATTCTCCCTGACTTATGTTGGTGAAGACGGCCAGCAGCATCAGCCGATTATGATACACAGGGCGCTGATGGGGTCAATTGAGCGATTCTTTGGTATACTGATTGAGCATTACGCCGGGGCATTTCCATTGTGGTTGTCACCTGTACAGGTTAAGGTACTCCCGATAACGGATAAACAGAATGAATATGCTGAAGAGATCAGGGACTCACTTAACAGTGAAGGTGTGCGGGTGGAAGTAGACAGCCGAAACGAAAAGATAGGACACAAGATACGAGAAGCACAGTTGGAAAAAGTTCCATATATGTTTATAATAGGCGGCAGGGAGGCAGAGTCCCGCACAATAGCAGTAAGGATGAGAAAAGAAGGCGATATAGGGGCATTGCCGCTTGAAGAAGCAGTTAACAGGGTAACACAAGAAATTAACCAGAAATCATGACTGGCCGTTGACACTCAAAAATGTCCAGGTGCAAGGAAGGGCTTTAATTTTGAGCTGAGGCGTACTATGTTGTACGTTGAAGCTCAAAATTAAAGTCCTGACGCCGCACGACCCATTGCATTTGCATGCAGCAATGGGTACCCCGCGTTTTTCAGTGTCTAACGAGAGGAGGTGAGGGAATATCGCAGAGCCACGTATAAGAGTCAACAGAGAAATTCGAATTAAAGAAGTCCGTGTTATCGGCCCGGAGGGGGAACAGCTCGGGATACTACCGACGTTCGAGGCCATTAAGAAGGCTGTTGAATTCGGCCTGGATCTTGTTGAGGTAGCGCCTACGTCTAAACCTCCTGTCTGCCGTATTATGGACTTTGGAAAATATAAATACGAGCTTGCAAAGAAGCATCATGGCGCAAGACAACACCAGCGCAGTATGCAGCTTAAAGAGGTAAAGGTAAGACCTTATACTGACAAACATGATATAGAGATAAAGATCCGAAATGTCCGAAGATTCCTTGAGGATAAGAATAAGGCAAAGGTGACTCTTACTTTCAGGGGAAGAGAAATGGCATACAGGGAGACTGCAAAGGGAATAATGATATCATTTGCTGACGGGGTAAAGGATATAGGTGTAGTTGAAGTTCCGGCAAAGATGGAGGGAAACAGTATGATTATGATCATCTCTCCCAGATCAGATGCACAGAAGTCAAAGGGCACTGGTACGGAATCAGTAATAACGGCAGAAGGGAGGGAAGATGTCTAAAACCAAGCTCAAGACACACAAAGGCGCATCAAAGCGCTTTAAACTTACCGGAACAGGCAAGATAAAAAGAAGCAGGGCATCAGGAAATCATTTGCTGACAAAGAAGACCTCTCGAAGAAAGAGGGCATTGAAGAAGGCAGCAATGGTTCATGAGAGTAATGTGAGGAATGTTAAGAAACTAATACCGTACGGATAGTAATTCAGGTAAAAAGGAGGTTAGACAACAATGCCACGCGCAAAAGGCGGACCAAAGACAAGACAACGCCGTAAGAAGGTGATGAAGGCGGCGAAGGGATACTGGGGCGGCAGACACCGTTTATACAGAAGCGCCACAGAGGCAGTTGACAGGGCCCTGTGCTATGCCTACCGGGACAGACGGCAAAAGAAACGCAGTTTCAGAGGCCTCTGGATTGCGAGGATAAACGCAGCAATCAGGCTGCATGGGCTTTCTTACAGTAAGTTTATCAGCGGCCTCAAGAAGGCAAATATAAATTTAGACAGGAAAGTGCTTGCTGACATTGCAGTGAATGACCCGGCAGGATTTGCCAGGATAGCCCAGACAGTTAAAGAAGTAGCGTAAACAGCAGGGATCTATTCATACCTCAGGGCTGTAATCGGATCTTGCCGGGCAGCCCTGTAGGCAGGATAGACTCCGAAGAATATCCCTACACCCGCTGAAAATAATGTCGCCACAATAACAGACCACAAAATTACAACAGGCGGTATGTGGCTTAATACTGTCAATTCTGGTATAAAGCAAGAATCTTATCAATGGCAATTTCAAAGGCGCTGCATGGCGCATGAATGTCCCATGCGGTTAAAACCTTTGGATGCATTTCACCAATGAAACCGATGACATTTTCACCGGCATGTATCCAACCCATCCTTCCGTTGATAAATGAAGGATGGACCCCGGGAACCAGCCTGTAGTCCATCTGAAGATAATACATAAGGGTATCCAGTATCGAATGGACTTCAGAAAAATTAGCGGTGTGATGGGAGATAAGGGCGGCACACATAATAGCTGTTCGGGCTGATAAATTTTCTGACTCATCATAGACTGCTGTCTCCCCTGCCTCAAATATCCTGTGGGGATAGAAACTCTCACTGCTTGCTGATTCTGCACGTAATAAAGACGGGAGGATCCAGTGCCTCAGGACTGAATAGCTCTGTGACATTATGTTATCCACCTCAATGACCTTCTCATTCTCAAGCCCCATCTTATACATGTTGTCTTCTTTGGATGTTAATATGTTAGAGATAATTTCCTGGAATCCTGCCCCGACCATATATCCCCTGATCCTGTCTGAGAACTTTTCAATTTCTGACAAGGAGCCTACTGTCATCTGTGACGGCATAACAGGTTTAAAATGACCGTAACCACGGCTGATGGCAATATCCTCGCAGAGGTCAACAGGGTGCATAATATCATCCCTGTACGGAGGTGGAGTCACCATGACTGTTTCTCCTTCCCTCTTGACCCAATGACTATAACTATCAAGCAGAGAGGAGATCTCTTTCAGACTCAGTCTCTCACCGATGACCCTCTCAGCGTTATTTACTGTAAGTGATATATGATCTGCGAAATCACAGGGGATACTCACATTACTGCCAAATCCTGTATCGTAGGGATACTTGACTTCAACCCTGCTTATCTTAGCCCCCCGGTCATGGACGTTAACGGACAGGACGTTCAGGACTAATAACACTAGCCTCATATCTGTACCTGTTACTTCTATAAATAACTCGCTATCCCCTGCCCTGACCTCACCAACCTCCCGGCTGTTGATAACAGGCGGGAATGATAGGACACTCCCCTTACTGTCAATCAGTATTGGATATTTCTGCATACCTCTTAATATATCTTTGTATGCCTGTCCCTTGGGGTGTTTCTCCAGTATTTCCTTCGGGGTCATCTCTTCATCAAAACCAAGCGGTACAAATTTAAGGTCCTCAGGCCCTATGGCCTTATAGTGAACCGGGAAGTTTATCTTAGAGAGGCTGTATATCCCGATTGATATCCTCTTCCTCTTGCTTCCAAAGATCTCTGATATCTTTTCCTGAGTCTGGATCATCTGAACCAGCATCTCATCATCTATTGTCACTCCGGTGGCAATAAAACCGCCGACATATGGACGAATATCCTTCATCTCTCCGGATACTATGATCTCTCCTGCCTTATCACTCCCGTCTGAGTAAAAGAACTCGTAGTCTCTCCATGCCCCTGTGAGCTTCCCCTTAATCTGCCGTGCAATCCCCTCACAGCACCAGAGGTCAGGCCGGTTGCTGTCGCTTAACTCAATCTTCAGCTCATCCGTCCCCTCATCGTAACCCTTCAGCTCTCCCTTAACCAGTTGGAGGTGATGTTCAAGTTCATGAAGGGGAAAAGATATGCCTGTAAGATTTTCGAGGTCTTTCTTTTTTATGTTTATCGTTGG
This sequence comes from Nitrospirota bacterium, assembly GCA_020846775.1. Taxonomy (NCBI): domain Bacteria; kingdom Pseudomonadati; phylum Nitrospirota; species Nitrospirota bacterium. The sequence continues at coordinate 18,464 of JADLDG010000102.1, read as the reverse complement.
CAACTTAAAAACTCCTGATTCATCCAAGAATCCAGTTTCAAATCCCCCCTTACCCCCCTTTTCTAAAGGGGGGAACCTGATTTCCCCCTTTGAAAAAGGGGGATTAAGGGGGATTTTTCATGCCCCATTGTGAGCCCTGGCTCATGAGGGGTTCAACTGATTATATCCATTGCACGCGTTTAGTCCTTATCATATCCAGGTCGCCGGAGAACAGGTCTCTTATGTCATGAATCTCCAGCGCTACCATTGCCATCCTGTCGAGGCCCAGCCCCCATGCTATTACAGGGACATCTACTCCAAGCGGGATCGTGACCTCAGGCCTGAAGATACCTGCACCGCCAAGCTCCATCCAGCCGAGCTTAGGGTGTTTAACATGAAGCTCTACAGACGGCTCTGTAAAAGGGAAATATGCAGGCAGGAATTCTATCTCCTTTGCCTTTGCAACCTCCAAAGCAAATAATTCAAGGAGGCCTAACAATGTGCGGAAATTTATATCCTCACCAATAACAATCCCCTCTATCTGAAAGAAGTCCTGTGCATGTGTGGCGTCCACCTGCTCATACCTGAAACAGCGTGCTATAGAAAAATATTTACCCGGATTCTTCGGGCTGCGTGCAAGTGTCCTTGCTGAAACTGCTGTCCCCTGACTGCGGAGCATGAGCCGTTTTGCTTTTTCTATATCAAAGTGATACTTCCATCCCCTTGAACCTGTCTCGCCTCCTGAGTAATGTGCCTCTGAAACCCTTGTCCGGAATGGCTCTTCTATCTCTTTTGATAATCCCGGTTCCTTTACATAATAGACATCATGGATATCCCTTGCCGGATGGAACTGGGGCATATAGAGGGCGTCCATATTCCAGAACTCATTCTCAACAAGCCCTCCCCTCATCTCTTCAAACCCCATCGCAACAAGCTTGTATTTTACGTTATCAAGAAATTCCCTGTAAGGATGCTTCCTGCCGGGTGTAATCCTTGGTGGAGGAAGCGTAATATTGTATTTCCTGAATGATTTACCCTCCCATGAACCGTCTTTCAACATCTGTGGGGTTAACTGTGCTATTTCTTCAACCGGGATCCCCTTCTCCAGCACTGCTGCATGGATGTTGATACCTGTGTCCGTCAGTACGTATGAACGGTTGACCTGTTCATTTATCCTGAAAATACCCTTGGACTTACCCCTCTTCCTGTGCAACCCCTCTATAATCGTCTGTTCTTTTTCAGGCAGGCCAGATAAGCTGATCTCCCCTTTTTCTCTGACTAAACTGATGAGCCGCTGTATTTCATCAAACTCAGATATCAATGACTCATCATCCAGCTCCAGCCGTCCGCCTGCTGCAATCTTTATTATCCCCTTTTCCTTAAGAAGACCGACTGCCGAACTTATCTCAGCAGGCTCAATGTCATCACGCCCTTTAACATCCGCCATGGAATAATCAGGATTTGCCTTGATGGATTGGAAGATGCGGAGTTCAGGTATCTTCAGATCAAAATACCTCTCGCCTGTTTCCGTCAGGACAACAGACCGTTCAACTGTCTCTGCGGCAACCGAAAGTATCCCCTTGGCAAGCAGCCACCCTATCGCCATATCCTTCTGAGACTGCTCTATTGACGCCTCATTGATCAGGATATTATCATCTACGGACTTTCCTGCTTCAAAGACAAAGAGGATTTTCAGCTCAAGGGGGTGAAGGCTTTCAACTATATTTTTTAACTCTTCTGTATTCATATGATGCCTAAGGCAGGAACTATAGACTGACCCTCTTCTTCATTTCCCCTATTGTCATTTTATAATCCTGAGTCCCGAAAACCCCGGAGCCCGAAACGAACATATCAGCTCCCGCTGCTGCAATCTCTGCAATGTTATCAAGTTTTATCCCGCCGTCAACCTCGAGATATGCCTTTGAACCGATCTTGTCGAGCATCCGCCTTGCCTCCCTTATCTTTTCCATGGAAAACGGAATAAACTTCTGACCGCTGAAACCGGGATTCACAGACATTATGAGCAGAAGGTCAATGTCTTCAAGGACACACTCTACCATAACAAGAGGTGTTGAAGGGTTCAATGACACGCCAGCCTTCTTGCCGGACTCTTTTATCTGCTGAATCGTCCTGTGGAGGTGCGTACATGCCTCAACATGTACTGTAATTATATCAGCGCCCGCATCGGCAAATGAAGATATGTATCCCTCAGGCCTCTCTATCATCAGATGCACATCAAGAGGTAAAGATGTCGCCTTTTTAACGGCCTCGACCACAAATGGTCCAATTGTAATGTTAGGAACGAAATGCCCGTCCATTACATCCACGTGTATCCAGTCAGCCCCTGCATCCTCCACCCTCCTGAGTTCTTCACCAAGTTGGGCAAAGTTCGCAGACAGGATAGAAGGCGCTATTTTCATCTCCCTCATGATTAATTTCCTCCCGGTAATTCAAGCGCTGCCGCTCAGAGAAACCAGCCCCAGAGTCATATATAAAAACATAAGAGACCTTCAAAGTCAACGAAAATGAAGCATGGTAAATCCCGGAATTGACCAGGGAAAGTCATATAGTATCAATTTGGGTGTTTTTTGATATCTATTGACCCTTCTATGGGTTTTCTGTCATAATTTTGGAGTTTACGCTGAAAAATACCCTTTTGGGGCGTTCTGACTCCTTCCTTGCAACTGGACATTTTTGAGCGTAAACTGGGACATCGTTTTTGTCATTAATTATTCATGAGAGCCGGGTTTTGATAATAGGTATTGGGATTGATATTGTGGAGATCAGCCGGATAAATGAGGCTGAAAAGAGATGGGGAGAGAGATTTCTTGAGAAGGTATTTACAGAAGGTGAGATTAAATATTCGATGCTTAATAAATCCCCTCATCAGCGCCTTGCAGCACGATTCGCAGTTAAAGAGGCGATGTCAAAGGCGCTGGGGACGGGTATTGCCAGTGGCATCACGTGGAAGGATACAGAGGTCATCAGCAGGGACAACGGCAGACCTGAAATTCTTCTGCATGGCAGATTAAGGGAAATAGCGGAATCCATGGGGGTTACCGGAATCCATGTGAGTATATCCCATGATGGTGATCATGCCATAGCACAGGTGGTGCTGGAGGGTTGATGGAGTGAGTCATGCCATAATAGCAAAGAGTGATCAGCAATGAGCAATGAGTTGGGGACGGATAATGACAAACAACAGGTATTTTCGAGTGAACCGTCATGAGCCGTGGGCTCACAAAAGGGGGAAATTAGTTACCCCACTTTAGAAAAGGGGGGCAGGGGGGATTTGAAAGACTATTTTCGGATGAGCTTCTCATGTACATAGCCACTGCACAGGAAATGAATAATATAGACCGGCGTACCGGGGATGAATATGGCATTCCTACCCTGCTCCTCATGGAAAATGCGGCTTCAGGCATTACACGCGCCGTGGAGCAGATGCTTGTCTCAATCAGCGGGAAACGGATTACAGTTATGTGCGGCAGGGGTAATAATGGCGGGGACGGTCTTGCCTCTGCAAGGCAACTGCATAATCTGGGGGCGAGTGTGACAGTATATCTCCTCTCTGATACAGCAGATTTCAAATCAGAACCGGCAATAAATCTGAATATTGCATTAAAGATGGGTATCGAGGTTAATGAAAAAGGGAAATACAGTCTGAGGACACTGAGTTCACGATTAAGACACAGCCATATGATTATAGATGCAATGATCGGTACCGGGCTCGCATCGGCAGTTAAAGAAGAATATATGGAGGTTATAGAACTTATCAATAGCTCTAAAAGACCTGTTATTGCGGTAGATATTCCTACAGGGATCAATTCCGATACAGGTGAGGTCATGGGCGCAGCAATAAGGGCAACAGCAACAGTAACCTTTGCCCTGCCTAAGAGGGGACATTACTTATATCCGGGGCCTGACTATACAGGGAAACTCCAGATAACTGATATATCCATACCAGCAGCAGCTGTTGAAAAAGAGGCGATATACCTGAGCCTTTTGACAGGGAATGATATGCAGGACATAGTCCCGTCGCGACAGTCTGATTCACATAAGGGAACGAACGGACATGCGCTGGTAATCGCCGGCTCCATTGGTAAAGGCGGGGCTGCGGCTATGACAGCGCTCTCATGTCTCCGGACAGGGGCGGGGCTTCTGACACTTGCGGTTCCGAAGAGTGTGCAGCCTATAGTTGCAGGAAAACTGACAGAGGTAATGACTCAGCCGCTTGCTGAAACAGACGAACAGACAATCGCCGCTGATGCTGCTGAGACTATAATGGCTGCTTGCTGGGATAAGGCCGTTGTCGCGATAGGACCCGGTCTCACGACTAACAAGGAGACTGTGTCATTCGTAAAGAAGCTGATTGTAGAAATCAGCATCCCGCTGGTTGTTGATGCAGATGCTATAAATGCACTGGCAGGCTCAACTGAACTTCTAAGGGAGAGAAGGTCTGCAACTATACTTACACCTCATCCCGGAGAGATGGGCAGACTGACAGGAAAGAGTACAGCAGAGGTTCAGCAGGATCGTATAGGTACGGCAAGGAATTTTGCGATCACCTATGGTGTATACCTGATCCTGAAAGGGGCGCATACTGTGATCGCTGAACCCTCCGGAGCAGTGCATATTTCCCCTACCGGTAACCCTGGGATGGCAACCGGAGGGACAGGGGATGCACTGACAGGAATTATTACAGGCCTCATCGCACAGGGTGTTGAGCCTTCAGACGCAGCCAGGCTTGGAGTATACCTGCACGGTCTTGCAGGAGACATAGCCGCACAAGAAACAGGCATGGCAGGCATGATTGCAGGAGATCTTATTGAACATATACCAGCAGCAATTAAACAACTGGAACGTAAGAAATGGCTTTAGACAAGGAGACAGTATGGCCACAGCCAAAGACATAATGACCAAAGAGGTCATAACAGTTACAACGGACGTAACCATAGAAGGCCTCGCCCGCATCTTTACAAGGCATGACATCAGCGGGGCAGCAGTAGTAGATGAGGATGGAAAGCTCATCGGAATGGTCACAGAAAATGACCTTATAAAGATGGAGCAGAGACTCCACATTCCCACGGTAATCAACATTTTTGACGCAGTAATATATCTTGGAAGCTCTAAGAGATTTGAAGAAGATATCAAGAGGATGGCAGCAACTAAGGTCGAGGATATATTCACGAAAGTCGTAGTATCAATATCAGAGAGCTCCACTATTGAGGAAATAGCCACAATTATGAGCGAAAAGAAAATCCATCACCTGCCAGTCCTAAAGAGGGGTAAGCTTGTCGGGATAGTGGGAAAGAAGGATATTGTAAAGGCAATCGCAAAAGGCGAGAGGTAAAGGGTTACCCTATTACAATTAGGACAGCGAGTGTTAAAGAAACAATGGAGGTTGGGAAAAGACTCGGGAGTCTTTTGTCGCCGGGAGATGTAATTTTTCTGACAGGAGAGCTTGGGACCGGAAAAACATGTTTCGTCAAGGGGATCGCAGACGGGCTTGGAATAAAAGATGCCCGCGTAACAAGCCCGACATTTATCATAGTAAACGAGTATAAGGGGAAGATACCTCTATATCACATAGACCTTTACAGGATAGGCATCATCGAAGATCTGAGAGACATCGGGATGGAAGAAATCTTGTATGGTAAAGGGGTAACGGCAATTGAATGGGCTGAGAGGATTAAGGACACACTGCCGGATGAGAGGTTGGATATAACCTTGAAGTGGGTGGATGAGGAGACACGCACAATTGACATAAAGGCGTTTGGAAGTCATCACAGAGAAATATTGAAGAATCTAACAGGTGAGTACTAATTGTTAATAAAAGAACAGTAATGAAGAGCATTATTCATGGATCATAGTAAAGATGTTCTTGAAATGATAAAAGATGTCAGGGAATACCTGCTTTCGCTGAAGGAAACCGGTGTGGACGAAATTGGAATAGAAACAGTGGTTACAAAGGAGCTTAAAAATCCAGCCTGTCATCCTGAATTTATTTCAGGATCTCCTACGTTGCAGGGTCAGGAGATTCTGAAACAAGTTCAGAATGACAGGGGTATGGTTCAAAGTGACAGGGAGGATGATGAAAATAATCCCCCCATCCCCCCTTTAGAAAAGAGGGGTAAAGCTTGTCCTGAGCTTGTCGAAGGAGGGGGATTTGAGCGGCTTCAAATGCTGCGTGATAAAATTGGGGACTGCCAGAGATGTAAACTCTGGAGCGGCAGGACCAGCATAGTCTTCGGAACAGGCAATCCCGAGGCACGACTATTGTTTGTCGGTGAGGGGCCCGGACGGGAAGAAGACAAGCAGGGTATACCATTCGTTGGAAGGGCAGGAGAATTGCTTACAAAGATGATCACCGCTATGGGGCTTTCACGGGATGATGTATACATAGCAAATGTGATCAAATGCAGGCCGCCTGACAACAGGAATCCGGCGGATGATGAGATTGCAGCATGTAAACCATTTTTACAAGAGCAGATTGGCGTGATTAAGCCTGAGGTTATATGTGCCCTGGGGACATTCGCCGCACATACTTTGCTTGACACGACAACAAGGATCAGTGACCTGAGGGGAAGTGTGCATGATAAAGGTGATTACAAAATAGTTGCCACATTTCATCCGGCATATCTACTGAGAAATCCAAATGAGAAACGCCGTGCATGGGAGGATTTGCAGCTTGTGATGAAAGAACTTGGAATGGATAAGAATATCCTCTAATGACACGTCATGAGCCGGGGCTCACAAAGGGGGAAATTAGTTACCCCACTTTAGAAAAGGGGGGGCAGGGGGGATTTGAAAGGCTATTTCGAGTGAACCGTCGTGAATGGAGGATTCTGGAGTGAAGCAAATATGGGCGCCATGGCGATTGACTTATATCCTGGAAGGTAATACTGAGGAGTGTATATTCTGCGTAAAGCCTAAGGAAGATGCAGACAGAGACAACCTGATCCTGTTCAGGGGAGAACATGCCTTTGTTATCATGAACCTTTTCCCTTACGGAAACGGCCACCTGATGATAGTCCCTTATGAACATGCAAATGACCTTAACGGGCTGTCAGAGGAGACACTGCAAAGCCTGATGCTCCTGACAAGAAAGTCAGTGAATGTCCTAAAGAAGATATTTCAGGCGCAGGGTTTCAATATCGGCATTAACCTCGGCAAAGAGGCAGGGGCCGGGATAGATGATCATCTGCATGTTCATATTGTTCCAAGATGGACAGGGGATACTAACTTTATGCCTGTGCTGGCAGAGACAAAGATCATACCCCAGCATATCCAGGCAACATACGACCTCCTTTTGCCATTTTTCAGGGAGGAGTCGTCATAAACCGGGGTTTAAACTGGAAGGAAGGTAGAAAATGCTTCGTGTCATAATTGCTCTTATTATCCTGATCACACTAGCTATAATGGCAATAGCCAACAAGGAATTGGTCCAGGTCAACTACATTATTGGAGCCACATCACCGATGCCGCTCTATCTCGTGCTGATTGTAACTTTTTTAATCAGCGGATTACTATTCTCACTCATCCTGCTGCCACTATGGATACGAGACAAGATGGAAATAAGAAAGCTGAGGCGCAGATTGAAAGATAACAGCGTTGCAGACAGGTAACTGAGATAACAGCAGATGGCAAACCAGGATCAACTAACCCCTCTCTTACGGCAATACCAGGAAATAAAAAATAACCACAGGGACGCAATATTATTCTTCCGGATGGGAGATTTTTATGAAATGTTTTTTGATGATGCCGTCACTGCATCAAAGATACTCGAGATAACGCTCACGACAAGGGACAAACGAAATGATAATCCCATACCAATGTGCGGTATCCCATATCATGCAGTTGACTCATACCTTCCGAAGCTTATACGGTCCGGATACAAAGTAGCCATCTGTGAACAGGTAGAAGACCCGGCAACAGCTAAAGGTATAGTGAGGCGAGAGGTTATCCGGATAGTAAGTCCAGGGACCATACTCGACGGAAACCTCCTTGATTCGAGGGAAAATAATTATATAGCATCTGTTTATTTCGGGGACACTTCCCAACGTGCTGCACCAGGCGAAGTGTCCCAGACTGTCGCCATCGCCGGGCTTTCATTTGTAGACATCTCTACAGGTGATTTCTATATTGCGGAGATAAATACCCCTATATCCCCCTTTGCAAAAGGGGGAACTCGAATATCTCCATTTAAAGAAGAAGGAACTGGCATATTCCCATTTACGAAAGAAGAAACTCCTATTCCCCCCTTTAATAAAGGGGTGAAGGGGGGATTTAATACCGTAGACAAGCACATATGGATGGAAATTTCCGACGAAATAGCCCGCATAGCCCCGAAAGAGTTAATAGTGCCGCAAGGTCTTGACTGCTCAGGATTTCTGAGCAGCAGTCAGCTGCAAATGTTGTGCATCAATAGATGTCCCGCTGAAATGTTCGAATTTATCAGGGCTTCGGCAGTATTCAATGAACATATAAAAGAGAAACAAAATGAATCAATAAGTATTGATGCGCACAGTCCTGTTATAAACGCCGCCGGCGCACTCCTCGGCTATATTTCCGGGACTCAGAAGACCTTACTAAAAAACATCAACCGTGTAAAGGTCTGGAGGCAAGGACAGTACATGACGGTAGACGACCAGGTGCAGCGTACGCTCGAGCTCGTCAGGTCATCACAGACAGGACAACGAAAAGGCACCCTTTTTCACCTGCTGGACAAGACCATGACACCGATGGGAGGGAGACTGCTGCGGCACTGGATACTCAATCCGCTTATGGACTGTGATGAGATCATAAGGAGACAGGATGCGATCGAAGAGTTGAGGAATCATTTTACGCTAAGATACAAATTGCGCGAGCTTTTAAGAAATATTCATGATATGGAGCGAATTATCAGCAGGATTACACTCAAGGCAGCAAATGCACGCGACCTCACGTCTCTTAATCAATGTCTTTCAATCATACCTGAACTGAAAATCCTCCTGTCCGATTGTTCAGATACCTTCATCAGTAATGCAGTTGACATGATTGACGGTATCGGAGAATTACAGAAGTTGATCTCTGAAGCTATAGCAGACTCCCCTCCCCTGTCAATTACAGACGGCGGTGTTATAAGGGATGGTTTTAACCCTGACCTCGACAGACTGCGTGAAATAAGCCGGGAGGGGAAGGGTTGGATTGCAAGGCTTGAGGCAAAGGAGCGTCAGAGGACAGGTATAGATTCCATGAAGATCCGCTACAACAGGGTCTTCGGATATTACATGGAAGTGACAAAGACAAAACTTCATAATGTACCTGAGGACTATATCAGAAAGCAGACGCTTGCCGGGGCCGAACGTTTTATTACACCTGAGCTGAAGGAATATGAAGAAACAGTGCTTGGAGCAGATGAGAAGATAAAAAGACTCGAACTACACCTTTTTGAAGAAATCAGGGAAACAGCGGCGAGGGATGTAGAGCGGGTGCAGAATAGCGCCAGGGGGATTGCAGGCATAGATGTAATTGCCTCACTTGCAGAGGCAGCACACTCATTTAATTATATACGGCCTGTGATAAACCATGGCCTTACAATAATGATTAAAGACGGCAGGCATCCCGTTATCGAACAGATGGGACTTGGTGAGCGCTTTGTACCCAACGACATTGAACTCGATTATGAAAAAAACAGACTCATGATACTGACAGGGCCCAACATGGCCGGTAAATCAACATACATGCGGCAGACAGCTATCATTGTACTGATGGCTCAAACCGGATGTTTTGTCCCTGCCAGTGAAGCACATATAGGAGTAGTTGACCGTATATTCACGCGAATAGGGGCGTCAGACAACCTGAGCGAGGGGCGCAGTACATTCATGGTTGAGATGGAGGAAACTTCAAATATCCTTCGCAATGCAACCCACAGGAGCCTGATTCTGCTTGATGAAATTGGACGCGGGACAAGCACGTTTGACGGCATTAGCATCGCGTGGGCAGCCGCTGAATTTATAAACAGGAGGCTTAAGGCAAAGACACTGTTTGCCACCCACTATCATGAACTGACGGAACTTGCCCTCACAACTGAAGGGATATTCAACTCACACATGGCTGTACGCGAATGGAACGATGAGGTTATCTTTTTGCGAAAGGTAATGCCTGGCACTGCAGACAAGAGCTATGGTATCCAGGTGGCAAGACTTGCAGGCATACCTGCAGAGGTTATAAACAGGTCAAAAGAGGTGCTTGCAAACCTTGAAAAAGAAGAACTTGACGGATCAGGCATGCCGAAACTGGCACATTCTGATAAAGATAAAGCACAGCATGTGTCACAGACAGATATTTTCAGTACACCGGCTGAGACACACCCGGTTCTGAGTGAACTGAGAGAATTGGACATAATGAACTTGACACCATTGATGGCACTAACCAAACTGGATGAATTGAAAAGGAAGATTAGTAATTAGTCAGGATGAATCGAGGGATTTTCGAGTGAACCGTCGTGAGCCGCGTGCTCACAAACCAGGAGCATGAAAAAATTCCCCTTAATCCCCCTTTTTCAAAGGGGGAAATAATGTTCCTCATACTATTAATGGAGAATCAAGTTCCCCCCTTTAGAAAAGGGGGGTCAGGGGGGATTTGAAAGGCTATTTTCGGATGAGTCATGTTTCATCAGCTCTTACGCAGTAATTTCCCCATGTCATGCCAGAGTGAGTTGATTATGTTTATCGTCGCAGGTAAGTCCGTCTCTACTTCTGTTCTTGCCTTTTTCAAAGTAGCCTGAAATTGTTCAATAGCCTTCTTATCTCCATTTGCTGCTGCGGTCCTGGCTTCTTCAAGCATATTGTTCAGAAAGTCCATTTCACCCCTTGCCGAGGCAATATTATTTGAACGTAATTCCACATACACCCTCAGGAGATGGCTCCTGAAGTTCGCCAGTGAGGCACTGAACTCAATACGCTGCAAATTTCCCTTCGTCTCTTTCCTGACCGAATCGAGGGCTTCTGACTGTTTCCTCGTTGAATCATCTATTGCCTGTTTCTGTTGACTGATGGCCTTGTCAAATGCCCCATTCTGTTTATTTATGAGCTCCTTGGTCGCTGATAAACTCTTTTCGAGGGAGGCTATCTTAACAGCGTTGGAATTGACTGTCTTTATTATTTTGCCGGCCTCTGCATCAGGCGGAAACTGGGTCATCTTCATTGCCTCCTCATCATTCTTGACAAATTCTTCTATCTTATCAAACCGCTGTTTCATATCCTGGAGATCGGCTTTTATTACTGCGGTCTCGTTCCGAATGAGGATAGGTATTCCAAAATAGCCTGCACCTGCCGTAACTAAAATAAGTACGAATAAAACGATAATGATGCTTTTCATAATTTGATCCCTCCATAAGGATACTTTAAGACTATAATAAGTTGCAATTATACAGGATTTTGTTTAATATTTACAAGTAAAGTCTGGAGGCAATATGAAGGATATCTTTACAATGATATTGGCCGGCGGAAGGGGAGAAAGGCTGCACCCTCTTACGGCAGACAACGCAAAACCGGCGGTTCCCTTCGGCGGCAAATACAGGATAATAGATGTTACCCTCAGTAATGCAGTAAATTCAGGCCTCAGAAAGATAGCTATTCTTGTTCAGTATAAATCATTGTCTCTCGATAACCATATAAGAAAAGGGTGGAATATCCTGAGTAGTTATCTTGATGAATATATTATCACCATCCCGCCCCAGCAGCGGGTAAGTCAGGATTGGTACAGGGGAACCGCTGATGCCATTTATCAGAATTTCTATGTTATTGAAAATGAAAATCCGGAATACCTCCTTGTACTTTCAGGTGATCATGTCTACAAGATGGATTACATGGAGATGTATAAATTCCATAAGGAAAATAATGCAGATGCCACTGTAGCTGTTATTGAATTTGACAGGAAAGAGGCATCCAGTTTCGGGATACTTGAAGTAGAACAAGACTACCGTATAGTCGGTTTCGAAGAAAAACCGAAAAATCCCAAGACCATTCCTGGCAATCCAAATCTGTCTCTATGCTCTATGGGTGTATATTTATTTAATACAGATGTCCTTTACTCAAATCTTGACGCTGATTCAAGAGAAGATAGTGCACACGACTTCGGTAAAAACATAATTCCGCGTATGATAAAATCAAACAGGGTTTATGCGTATAACTTTAAAGACTTGAATAAGAAAGAGGCAAAGTACTGGAGGGACATCGGTACTATTGACGCATACTGGGATGCAAACATAGAACTTACATCAGTGGACCCTGTATTTAATTTTTATGATAAAGAATGGCCAATAAGGACATATCAGGGACAATACCCTCCGGCAAAATTTGTCTTTGCGCAGGAAGAAGAAGGGGGTCGCCTCGGAATCGCCATGGATTCCATTGTATGCGGAGGTGTAATCGTCAGCGGCGGACGTGTTCAAAGCTCAGTAATATCTTCCAATGTAAGAATCAACAGTTATGCTGATGTCAGGCAATCGGTAATCCTGGAGGATGCAGAAATTGGCAGATTCTGCAAGATCAACAAGGCAATAATAGACAAGAAGGTCACAGTCCCGCCTAAAACAGTCATAGGATACAACCTGGAAGAGGATAAAAGGCGTTTCTTTGTTTCCGAATCAGGAGTTGTAGTAGTCACCAGGGGCATGAAATTCGATTAACCCGTGTAAACATATAATCAAGCTCCTTCCCGTTCACTTGATTATAAAGCATCATTAGCGTATAGTAATACTGATCTATCCTGCAGGCAATAAACCGAAATCATTTTATAAAGTGCCGACTGTCATTATCATTACAGACTTGGATGGTACATTACTGCATCCGGTAAATTATTCATTTGCTGATGCCATCCCTGCTCTCGAAGTTATTAAAGAACGAAGATACCCGGTAGTCTTATGCTCCAGTAAGACCAGTGCTGAGATTCGTGAATACCGCAGCCGGATGGGGAACAACGACCCTTTCATAACTGAAAATGGCGGAGGGATCTTTATTCCTGAAGGATATTTCAATAACCCTGTATCTGGTGAATGTAAAGGAGATTACAGGATTATCACACTTGGCAAATCATATCATCATATCAGAAGGGTATTTCATGATATACGGCAAAGGACGGGGATCAGGGTAAAGGGATTTGGTGATATGAACCACGAAGAAATCGCACGTCATACGGGTCTGCCATTATCAGATGCCGTATTGTCCAAGGAGAGAGACTTTGACGAACCTTTCATATTCGAAGAAGGAGAAGACCGTGTTACGGAGTTTATTGATGCGATAGAAAAGGCCGGACTTTTCTGGACTAAGGGGAGGTATTATCACATCCTTGGTGACAATGATAAAGGTAAGGCCGTTAAGATACTCATGGATTATTATAAAAGAGAGTTGGGAAGGATCGTGACAATAGGACTTGGCGACAGTTTCAATGATCTTCCGCTACTGCAGAATGCAGACTATCCGGTTCTTGTTCAAAAGGAAGACGGAAGTTATGAAGAGAAGATACAACTTCCTAATATAATAAAGGCAGATGGCATAGGCCCAGCCGGATGGAACAGAGAAGTTATCAAACTGATTACGAGTGAACTGTCATGAGCCGCGGGTTCACAAAGCTTGAATATAATCCCCCTTAATCCCCCTTTTTCAAAGGGGGAAATTAGTTACCCCACTTTAGAAAAGGGGGGCAGGGAGGATTTGAAAGGCTATTTCGAGTGAATAACAGAGAAAACATTTTAGATATTTTTTACGCCGGACTGAAATCAGTGGATTCGTACGATTCTGTCCGTAAGGCCATAAGCCTTCGGGATAATGAAATATTTATCAATGGACAGACTACATATAAGACTAACAACTTCAGTAAACTAATTGTTGTCGGGGCAGGCAAGGCAACGGCACCAATGGCTCAGGCAGTCGAGGATATATTCGGTGAGCTTATTGATGATGGCATAATTATAGTAAAATACGGACATACGAGACCGCTAAGAAAGATACGTCAGATTGAGGCATCGCATCCCCTTCCTGATACGAGCGGCCTTAAAGGGACAGAGGACATTACAGACATCCTGAAGAATGCGGATGCTGAGACGCTTGTTATATGTCTTCTTTCTGGAGGGGCGTCAGCCATGCTTGTTTCACCGGCTGGTGATATTTCACTCGATGACAAGAAGCGTGTGACAAACCTTCTGCTTAAGGCCGGGGCGACCATAAATGAATTAAACGCTGTCAGAAAGCATATCTCACAAGTAAAAGGGGGACGGCTTGCAGAGATGGCGTATCCTGCGACAATAGCGACCATTATACTGTCTGACGTAATCGGTGACAGGCTTGATGTCATAGCATCCGGGCCGACTGTCCCCGATGGTTCAACCTTTCGTGACGCGATGGTGGTATTGGCAAAATATAATCTTGAAGATAAAGTGCCTGATAGCGTTTTAAGATATATTGAGAAGGGTTTGAAAGGAGGGGCTGAAGAAACACCCAAGAAAGACAAGTTATTTTTCCTGAATGTAAGGAATATTATCGTAGGAAGCATCAGGAAGGCCCTTTCTGCGGCAATGGTAAATGCAGAGTTACTTGGATACAAGACGGAAATAACAGCTCCTGATATTCAGGGTGATGTCAGGGATGCCGCACGATCTTTGGCAGACAAGGCAATGGCAGTAAATAAATCATTAAAGAGCAGGAGTGTCCCGGTTTGCCTGCTCTCAGGAGGAGAGACTACTGTGTGCGTAAGAGGCAGCGGAAAAGGAGGCAGAAATCAGGAATTGGCCCTTGCCTTTGCGACAGCAATCGAAGGCGAAAAAGGTATAACTATGCTTTCCGCCGGTACGGACGGGACAGATGGGCCTACTGATGCAGCCGGAGCCATAGTGGATGGAGAAACTATAAAACTTGCATTGAAATACAAGATTGACCCTATGGAATATCTCCGGAATAATGACTCGTATAATTTTTTCAAGACCCTTGATTCACTGTCAGGGACGCAACATCACCTGATCACAGGACCGACATGGACAAATGTCATGGACATTCAAGTCATAATAGCAGAGGCAGGTGATAAATAGATGGAAAATACCGACATCATCGTTGGGATCGCCAGTTATAACAACGCAAAAACCATCGGTCACGTAGTCAAGGCCGTTGGCGCAGGCCTTGCAAAATATTTCCCTGATAAGCGCGCCCTCATCGTAAATTCCGACGGAGGCTCTAAGGATGGCACACCAGATATTGTAAGATCAGCGACACTCGATCATGCCGCAATATTCTTATCTCATCCTGTTTATCCTATACACAGGATCAGCATGCCGTATATTGGAATACCAGGAAAAGGAAGCGCCTTCAGGGCGTTGTTTCGACAGGCTGTAGATCTGAATGCAGAGGCATGCTGCGTAGTGGATGCGGATTTAAGGAGCATAACACCTGAGTGGATAGAGCTTCTTCTGTCACCGGTAATTAAAAATGGTTTTGACTTTGTAGCCCCATTCTACAGCAGGCATAAGTTTGACGGGACTATTACCAACTCAATCGTTTATCCATTAACAAGGACGCTTTATGGCAGGAGGGTCCGTCAGCCTATCGGTGGTGAATTTGGATATTCCGGAAAGATGGCTGAGTTTTATCTGTCGCAGGATGTATGGGAAAGCCACGTTGCCCGCTTTGGCATTGACATATGGATGACTACGGAGGCCATTGCCAATGATTTCAAGGTCTGCCAGACCTTCCTCGGTGCAAAGATTCACGACCCTAAGGATCCTGGGTCAGACCTGTCAGACATGCTGTTGCAGGTAGTTTCCACCCTCTTTAATCTGACGGAAAGGCACTATGACAAATGGAAGGATGAAAGGGGTTCCTCAGATGTCCCGACATTTGGTTTCAGATATCATGTAGGACTTGAATCTGTAAAGGTAAACGCAGAGAAGATGCTCGGCATATTCAGGGCAGGGCTTAAAGACCTTCGGCACATCTGGCTGGATATCATGGGGCCCGGGGATCTTGGCGAGATAGAACGTATTGGAAGACTTTCCAACGGTGAATTCAGGTTCCCTGCCGGATTGTGGGTTAATGTAGTATATGACTTTGTTGTTGCCTATCACAGAAAGGTGATGTCTCCGGAACACCTTATACGGTCTCTTGTCCCTTTGTATCTGGGGAAGACGGCTTCATTTGTAATTGAAGCGGAAAATATGGAACAGGAAGGTGCAGAGGCAGAGATAGAGAGATTGTGTCTGGAGTTCGAAAATAAAAAAGACTATCTTGTAACTAATTGGAAATAAGGAGGTGATATCATGGAAAACTTTATGGATTTGTTATTGCAGCCGCTCAGGGATTTCGGATTGACAATCTTTGAGTTCATACCAAATCTTCTTGCAATGCTGATAATTTTTATCGCAGGTTTCTTTTTGTCCCGCCTGATTAAAATGTTTTTTCTGCGGGTCTTCAGGGTTATAAACTTCGACAGCTGGTGTGACAAGGCAGGTTTAACCGCCATTATAAGAAAAGGTGATGTTTGGTCAAGGCCGTCTGATGTATCCGGAGGTATAATCTACTGGTTTCTTATTATAATGTTCCTGATGATTGGATTGAATGCACTTCAGCTGGAGACCATTGATAATCTGACAGCGCAATTCTTCCTCTATATCCCGCGTGCATTCTCCGCCCTTGTTATCCTTATTGCAGGATATATCCTGGCAGGATTTATAAGCAGGGCGGTGTTGATTACTGCAGTTAACAGCGGATATCACTATGCAAAGATACTTGCCGAGGCAGTAAGGCTTTTGCTTATCGTCCTTATACTTGCAATGGCCCTTGAACAGCTCCAGATTGCGCCTGGAATCGTGATAGCTGCCTTTTCCATAGTCTTTGGCGGTATCATCCTTGCCCTTGCTATAGCCTTCGGCATAGGTGGAATTGATGCTGCTAAGGGGATAATTAAAGGCAGCGAGCCGGAGCATAAAGATGAAAAGAAGAATGAAAAAGAAAGAGAAGCTGAATATTTATAGGAGGTGAATAATGTCGGACTTCTATCAGACAGATTTGATAATTACCTTGCACAGGCTTGGAAATCCAGGTCTGGAAAGGGTAGAGTCTGAACTTATGGAATATACCAGACAACGGCCTATAGCGCTGGTGCTCCCTGCCCTTGTTACAGAGTTTGAGGGAGAGGCAATTAAGGGGATTATTTCAGAATTAAAAAAAGTCAGGTATATCCGTGAGGTGATCCTCACACTTGGAAGGGCGAATGATAAGGAATTCAGATATGTCAGAGACTTCATGTCTCAGCTTTCATGTGAAGTAAAGATTATTCATAACGAGGGGAAAAGGGTTAAGGAGTTATATGCAACCCTGGACCGCAATAACGTATGGGCTGGTGAAGACGGAAAGGGGCGTTCGGCGTGGATAGCCTACGGATATGTAATCGCTAACGCACAGTCTGAGGTTATTGCGCTGCATGACTGTGATATAGTCACATACAACAGGGAGATGCTTGCCAGGTTGTGCTACCCGGTTGCAAACCCCAATATAGACGTTGTGTTTTGCAAGGGCTATTACAGCAGGATAACTGATAAAATGCACGGCAGGGTAACACGGCTGCTTATAACCCCTTTGATAAGGGCGCTGCAAAAACTTGTGGGACCAAACCCATTCCTTATGTTTCTGGACAGCTTCAGGTATCCGCTCGCAGGGGAATTCGCAATGATAACGGACATGGCAAGGACTAACAGGATACCATGGGACTGGGGTCTGGAGGTCGGTGTATTATCTGAGGTCTTCAGGAATTATTCCCCTCGAAGGGTTTGCCAGGTTGATATAGCTGACAACTATGAGCACAAGCATCAGCTACTATCCGCAGACGATGCAAAAAAGGGGTTGATGCGGATGACTGTAGACATATGCAAGTCTATTTTCAGATTCCTTGCTGCTGAGGGGATTGTACTTTCGGACAGTTTTTTTAAGTCTCTGCAAGTTGCATACATAAGGCTTGCCGAGGATACCATGGTTAAATTCGAGGCAGATGCTGCAATCAACGGGCTCAAATTTGACAGGCATTCGGAGGCAAGCGCTGCAGAGGCATTCTCATATGCAATCAAGTTAGCGGCTGATACCTATTCAGAAAACCCAATGGCCGCCCCGCTGATCCCAAACTGGAACAGGGTAACCTCAGCCATACCTGGCATACTTGACATGCTGAAACAGGCTGTGGATGATGACAATAAATAAGACCTATAAACCTGTTGAATTTCTTCAAATATCCTGCTAAAATCAGTCGTTGCTCAAAAATGTCCAGTTGCAAGGAAGGAAGATAGATTTGGACCGTAGGCGTACTTCCTGTACGCTGAGGGTCAAATTTATCTTCCTGACGCCGCAAATGGGCGTTTAACAAAGCAGCTAAGTGTAATTTGTGTTCAAAAATGCCCAGGTGCAAGGAAGGACATATAATTTGGACCGTAGACGTACTACCCGTACGTTGAGGTTCAAATT
>JADLDG010000101.1 GCA_020846775.1 Nitrospirota bacterium | reverse complement strand
TCCGTATCTCTTTTTGGGGGTTAAACACCGGTTTGGCACTGATGGTTGCGATGAGTCTTTTCCCGGGCGGCGTACTCCAACTTCTGGATGTGTTGAAAAACGGATATTGGCACGCCAGAGGCCCTGACTTCTCAGGTCAAAGGATCATGCGGATACTGGAATGGCTCCGTATGCCTGGGGACCTTGTCTTCATTGTATTAGGCGTTGTCCCTGCATTGATTGCCGTGATACTGACCTATATATCCATAAAAAGACAGCCGACTTCTACTCATCCATTGGCCATGGAACCAAACAGATAGACTGCAAGGATAGGGCATCCCTCACAAATCCTGTGTAGTTCTATTTGCCCGCCGGATTCTTCATTCATATTTATCAAGAGACACTCTGCTGCTAACGGAATCTGTGTTTCACTAACAGCACGGATGATTAAAGGTTAGATAAATGCAAGATGTAAAGGTTTCTATAGGTCACGTTCATACTCGTTGTTGAGTTCCGGCATCGGGACGTAAG
Organism: Nitrospirota bacterium; assembly: GCA_020846775.1. Taxonomy (NCBI): domain Bacteria; kingdom Pseudomonadati; phylum Nitrospirota; species Nitrospirota bacterium. The sequence continues at coordinate 2,420 of JADLDG010000101.1, read as the reverse complement.
CAATACAGTTCACAATATTCATCGCCGCCAACATCACGTACTTGTCGCTTTGTTCCGGCACAACACTTTTCAACCATCCGACGAGTTCACTGTTAACGTATGCAAACAACTCCTTTTCCGGATGAGCTTCGAGATACCCGGTAATAGACTGTTCACGCAGCTGACCTTTCAAGTCCTCAGCAAACTTTACCAGTGCCGTATATCTTGTTAACTGACGATCTTGATCATCCTCTGTGATAAGCGGCCAGCTTAGTTTGGATTCTTTCATGGCCTGGTAGCACACAAGAATAATATTAATTAGGACATCTGTCTTCGCCAATGATACACCAAATCGCTCTTGAACGAGGCAAGATCCGAGCATATGTGGCTGCTGCAGATGAATTTCATCGGCCAACTGCTCTTTCTCTTTCAAGTTCATAGCTTGCACTTTGATGATGGCAGTGGCAAGCGCTTTCCTGGAAATCCGACTCATATAAGTTCTTTCAAAGATAGACCAGTGTTACGACCCAGCAATTTGAGACCGCTTTTGGGGGGCTATTCCCACATAATCGGTACCAGCTTAATAGCACCCATTACCAGCAAAAGGAATTTACCATTTCCGATGTTATAGTAGCAAGGTGTTACTTTGTTTTCAATCGAAATTTTACACGCTAAGATTACATGTCAGCGAATGGGCACAATACGTCCATTAATGGTAGATATCAATATTATTATTAATTTGAGAGACAAACGAATTAGACCTTAATTGATTCAACTCAAAGCTGTTTGTTTATCACATATGTTCTTTTTTGAGAGGCAATGGGTATGTGTCACGTCCCAGGTAACCGGTACCACTTCATTCCCAGGTATTCGCGCCCCCCCACACGAAATGCTAAATCATTTAATTCCTTCATTCATGTTCGTACACACATATTTCCTCAATTAACACATCCATTATCCAATCAAGAGGGAAACAGCGACAGCGACTTACAGTATCCTCATTTGCCTGAACACCCCTTTGCCCTTTCATCAGCTGCCAATCTGGAATGATCAGCCGCGAGTTTGACGAAGCGGCTGGATTGCCGAATTATACGTAACCAAGTTAGTTCCTCTCTGCATTTATTTAGCTGATGACATTTGCCCCCTTTTTTGTTAAATTCTTAACTACATTTAGTCCAAGTATCATCCCGGATGTTAACCGGATTTTAAAGAAGCAATACGGTTGCATTTGTTAAAGTAGTCATGTTAAGGATCGCAGGAAATGTCCAGGGCAACAAATATATTCAACCTCCATAGAGATATAGTTGCAGACTATAAGCAATTCGTAAGCAGTTTTATCAATATTAATGATGAGCAAATCAGGAAAGTTGTAGAAGAAGATATACATACCGGCCGGTTCTGGCCGGAACCTCTGGTCCAATTCAACCCATCCTTTGAAATCCTTGGCCCTGCAAGTGAATTTTGCGGTTCAGGAAAGTTACTGCATACAGATATTGCACACATCTTTAAGGGTTACAATTTATTCAGGCATCAGGTTGAGGCGATCAACCTTGGGATACAATCCCGTGATTTTGTAGTTACATCTGGAACAGGGTCAGGCAAATCGCTTGCATACCTCGGAACGATATTTGACTATCTCCTTAAGAATAAGACCGGTAATGGCATAAAGGCTGTCATCGTCTATCCGATGAATGCCCTTATCAACTCACAGAGCGAGGCGCTTAAAGAATACAGTGAGAAGTTTGAGTCCTCAACCGGAAGACAGTTCCCCATTTCCTTTGCTCAATATACAGGACAGGAAGATGAAACCAAGAGGCTTCGTGTCAGAGAAGAGTTGCCAGACATCATTCTTACTAATTACATGATGCTTGAACTCATCCTTACCCGGCCTTTGGAAGCAGGCATTCGGAAATCAATTTACGATAATCTGAGATTTCTCGTCTTTGATGAGCTTCATACTTACCGAGGACGTCAGGGGGCTGATGTGGCCCTGCTGATCCGTAAGATAAAGGCCCAGGCTGTAAATGACGTGGTTTGCATCGGCACTTCTGCAACTATGGTATCAGGCGGCACGATTAAACAGCAGATGGATAAAGTTGCGGAGGCAGCTTCAAAGATATTTGGAGCAACATTTACAAGAGAGCAGATTATAGTTGAGTCGCTGGTAAGGTGTTTCTCCACACAAAATCCCATTCCTCCAAGAGAAGAACTACAAAGGGCTCTTCACCAGATTATAGACCCTGATGAGGGAGAAGAGGTCCTCAAACAATTCCCCTTATCATACTGGCTTGAAAACAGGGTTGCGATTGAAGAAAAAGAAGGTGTCCTGGCCAGGCGGCCTCCCATGTCATTTGGAGATATTGTAAAGCTGCTTTCCGAAGACTCAGGCTTAGAAGAACCTCTGTGCACAAAACAGTTGCTCTCTTTTTTATTATGGCTTT